>PCAX01000053.1 GCA_002730795.1 Chloroflexota bacterium | reverse complement strand
TGGTTCCAAATCTTATTCCGTATATAACAGCCCAGTTTGTTGCCTCCGTTGCAGGTGCCATTTTAGCTTCAATTGGCCTCGAGGCAATCGGGCTAGGTAAATTGAGTGATCCAACTCTAGGCATGACCATTTACTGGAACATCCAATTTTCGTCAATTGTTCTAGGTATGTGGTGGTGGTGGTTACCTCCGTTGATAACGATTATTATGGTTTTTATGGGGTTATTCATGATTTCAGCTGGGTTAGACGAATGGTCTAATCCTAGGCTAAGGAAAAGGGTATGACAACACCTGACGCTGCCATAAGAACGTATAGGAAAGGAGCTTCAATAAGCGATAAAGATGCTCTAATACTAGAGGATTTTAAGGTTTATTACGGGACTCCGAGAGGAACAGTTAAAGCAGTTGATGGTGTAAATCTCACTTTGAAACAGGGTGAAAGATTTGCCTTAGTTGGAGAATCAGGATCTGGAAAAAGCACTCTGGCGATGGGGTTGATGAGATTGATACGTCCTCCCGGATACATCGCTGGAGGGACTGTTACATTGAAGGATAAGGACCTAACTGATATCAGTGACGAGGAAATGCGATTAACTAGGTTGTCCGAGATGGCGTTAGTACCCCAAGGGGCCATGAACTCTTTGAACCCTGTGATGCGGGTAGAAGATCAAATTTCCGATGGTATTATCGACCATTTAGGCCCTAAAGAAAGCCTTTCAAAAGATGATATGACGAAAAAAATACTAGAACTTTTGAACAATGTAGGGTTACGACCCAACGTAGCAAGGCTTTTCCCTCATGAACTGTCCGGAGGGATGAAGCAAAGAGTTGCGATGGCAATCGGTATTTCATTAAAACCGTCTATGATTATTGCTGATGAACCAACATCAGCTTTGGATGTTGTCGTTCAACGGCAGATTATGCAGACGTTAGGGCGTTTACAGGAAGGATTAGATGCAACCATACTTTTAGTTGGTCACGACATGGGATTGGTTGCTCAGTTTGCGGATACAATTGGTGTAATGTATGCAGGGCGTTTAGTGGAAGTAGGGCCGGTTGATTCGGTCTTCAGTAATCCGAAGCATCCCTATACTCGTTTACTTATTGACAGCTTACCCTCCCTAGACGAAAAAAAAGATTTTGTTGGTATACCTGGTTTGCCTCCTCAGCTAATTAACTTACCAAGTGGGTGTGCTTTTGAAGAAAGGTGTCCCTCAAGATTTGAAAGATGCCCAAAGGAAATACCGGAGGCACTGAATCTCGGAGACAGACGCCGTGTGGCGTGCCATCTTTTCGAAAATGAGGCTAAATAATGTCTGCTTTTATAGAATTAGATAATGTATCAAAAACGTTTGGTGGTGGAGTATTTAACCGTTCCAGTATGGTGGTAGCGGTAGATAACGTTTCTCTCTCGATTCATGAAGATCAACCCTCTATCACAACTGTAGCAGGAGAAAGTGGCAGTGGAAAAACAACTTTAGCAAGATTGTTATTAGGAAGCCATGATCCGACTGAAGGCAAAATGCTTTATCGTGGCAAAGATTTCACAAAACTTACAAGTAAGGAACGTTTGCGTTTTAGGAGAGAAGTACAACCTATTTTTCAAGATCCTTTCGAATCTTACAACCCATTTTACAAAGTAGATCATGTATTGGAAGCACCAATAAACAATTTCAAACTCGCTTCCTCAAAGTCTGCCTCAAAAAAACTAATTGAAGAATCTCTAGAGATGGTTGGTTTGGTTCCTGAGGAAACATTAGGCAGGTTTCCTCACCAACTATCTGGTGGTCAAAGGCAACGGATAATGGTTGCGAGAGCCCTACTACTAAAGCCTCGGGTAATATTGGCAGATGAGCCTGTATCAATGGTTGACGCGTCACTAAGAGCGACGATATTACAATCAATAAGAAAGCTAAACAGAGATCTGGGGATATCTGTTATATATATAACCCACGACCTTACTACGGCATACCAAATCAGCGATAACATTATGGTGATGTATCGCGGAACAGTAGTAGAAGCTGGGACGGTGGATGCAATTATATCCAACCCTTCCCACCCATATACTCAACTTCTTATTGAATCTATACCTCAACCTGATCCTAAAAAGCGATGGGGAGAAGAACCCCCTCAGTCAGATTGGGAACTTACCGATGATGTTCTAGTTGGCTGTAAGTTTGCCGATCGTTGCTCCAAAGTAATGGATGAATGTAAATCGATCAGACCCGATCAATTTAAGATCGGCAAAAATCAAATGGCAACTTGTTTTCTACATAAAGATGCAGGAAAACTGTCTGACGATGATTTAACGTCCACGTTTTCTTATGCGGAAACTACAAACGAGAAGGCTTGACAAAGACTAGGCGTTTCCAGCTAGTTTTTGTCAATTTGTGAATGAGATGGGCTGTTTATTTTGGTTCCAATACTTCTAAAACAGAATCAACCTGAACTTTTTCTTTTATCTGTATTTTTCCTGACGGCCAATAGACGATTAGACGATCTATAACTGAGTTTTTCCCTAATCCAAAATGTTGATCAATAGAATTCATAGATAAGAACGATGAGGAAGCAGTTACTTCGCTTACCTGCCTTGATGGGTTACCATTACTATCGGTTGTCTCGAGTATTAACCTAGCACCCAATCCGTCGGCATTTGAACCTGTTCCGTCGATCGCTTGTCTTCCTTTTAGTCTGACAGTTAACCACGAATTTTCACTATTATCGTTTAGCCAAACGAATAATTTACCCTTATCAAGGGCTAGCTCTCCGCCTTTTTTAAACACTTCTGAACCGGCATTAGTTGCAATTAAATCCAAATATCCGTCACCGTTCAAATCCCCTTTCGCCACCCCTTTACCGTTTTCATGAAATTCTACTGCAATCCTTTGTTTTGTGGCATTATAACCGGGACTTTCCGGGTCTAAGTTAGAATAATCAACGTTCAAAATATCAAGAAGATGGGCCTCAACTGTCACATCTTCAAATCGTTTACTACCTATGTTTCTTAACATTCTTCCGGCAGATGGAAACATTTGTCCGCCAGGCCCTTCTCCTTTTGAGATCATAGACCCTAACCAGTACAAGTCTTGGTCACCATCATTTTCCATATCAAAGAAAGTAGTCCCAAAACCAAAATCATATGCCGCTAATCCCGTTGGAATTTGCCATACGTCTTGTATATTCCGGGGATCTAAAGAATCAGGAGGTATGAATTTACTGGGTATTACTTCGGTAGCGGTTGCCATATCTACAAATCGGGGAATGATTCCTACACCTGGAACTTCCAATGTTCCTCTATTTTCCATTAAGTAATTTAAACAAGAACCCCAAACGAATTGATGGGCATAGGCACAATCACCACCAGGATATGTTGGTCTACCACGGGTCAACGGATGAAATCCTATGTTTGTTATAAAAACATCTATATCTCCATCAGAATCGTAGTCCCCTGCGGCAAAACCCATCCCCGCTCCAGACGTATCGATTCCCATTTCTCTTGCAACGTTGGTAAAGAGAAATTCTTCTTCAGACGAATCATTTCTAAAGACTTTTGTTCTGTCACCATCATCAACCAACCATAAATCCTGATCTCCGTCATCATCATGATCAAAAAAAAGCATTGCCCAAGTTTGGCCGGCCGGGTCTCCAACGATATTTCTATTCGCGTCAAGATACATTGCGTCGAAACCTTCTGTTTCAACACCTGTAACGGGGTCTTTAAATTTGATAGGTCGCCCAAATGGGTCAAACATTGTTACTTCCTCGCCTCTAAGACCTGCGGAATCTGTGACATCGTCGAATGTGTTGTTGCCATTGTTTTTATATAAAACATTGTAATGTCCATGATGGCGAGGATTGTCAAAACGAACAAAATCTATATCGGCCCTATTTCCTACGTAGATATCATTCCAGCCGTCGTTGTTTAGATCAGCACATCCCACAGAAGCCGCGGAGCGTACATTGACGAACTCTCCGAAGGCAGCCATTGTGATATCTTCAAATGTTCCATCTTGTTTGTTTAAAAAAAGTCGATCACTTACGGCGTCATAAAGTCCTGGCACAGATGGAACTGACCTATAATCCAATTGATCTCCAATTCGACCATAACCACCAACGTAAAGATCTTGATATCCATCATTATTTATATCGCATGCCACCACGCCGGATGAATTCTGTTCGGGAGCTTCAATACCTGATTCTTGAGCCACGTTTGTAAACGTGTCTCCGTCATTTCGCATTAACCGATTATTCGCTCCCATTGATAATGGAAACAAAGCGTTGACTTCCGCGTTAGTCAAGTAAAAATCCTGATCTCCATCCCTATCGAAATCAAAAATTGCCACGCCCGGTAAACGGTTCGATATTATTGCTGATTCACCTAATTTTTCGGAATAATCGATAAAGGGATTAACTGTCTTTCCAGCGGGTTCCGAATTTGATGCGTTAATAAATCCAAATGAGGGTCGGTCGACCAATTGATTTTTGGAAGCGCTTTCATTTCGATTAAATGCGTTGCAGGAACTTGGTATCACAGATACAAGCATTATCGTTAGAATTATCACATTTTTAGCGTTCATTTAAAGAGATTATTTCATTTATTTATAACAAAAGTTTTCAGGTATTCGATTAGAGAATTTTTATCTTCATCAGAAAGGGATGCGAACATATCCCTTGAACTTTGAGATTCCCCACCATGAGCTAATATCGCCTCAGATATCAAACTGGCCCGTCCGTGGTGTAAATATGAAGGTTCGGAATAGAATCCCCACAGTTTTTTTGTTAGCCACTGATCAGTCGGCACATCAGCTTGTTCCCGTTCTTCATTGTTCAGTTGTTGACCCATTGCGTGTCTCTTTAAATCAGTAAAAACGGGTACTAAAAGCCTGCCATCTTCATCACGGGTGAAATTTTTTATAAAAGGCAATAGATCGAAGCTGTAGGGGGCTTCTATGTTACTTTCGGAGCAATAACAAGGTCCATTTTCCTTGCATCGGGTGCCGACCGTTTTATCGGATGTATTTTCGGATGATCGTTTTTTGTGTTTAAGTGTTCCTGAACAAGACAGATTAGGATAACGATTGTATGGGCCTGGTTCGGAAAATATTGTATTTTCCAGCGGCAATTTTGGTACATGACATGAGGTGCAACCTATTGAGGAAAATAAGTTCTCTCCTTTTTTTGCCATGGACTTTAAGTGAGTGTCTTTAGGCCATACTTGGTGAGGTGCCGGCAAAGTGGCTTGAAATATTGTTAATGCAGTAACATCCCCCATGGTTAGTTCATTTATTACCCCGTCCCCATCTGCGTCGGTATTTTCACCAAATATTTCTGTGGGTTGTATACCATGATGATGATTCATTGCAGCATTAGTGAAAACTCGCAATGATTCGACTACGCCCTTTTGATGGAAAGGTTTTACCACAAGATCATGGTCAATTCCCTCGACGCCGGAATAATCCACTTTTCCAAACGGGGTTACACGAATTTTTCCAAAGGAAATATTTTTCGTTAGTAAATTTTCTTCAATTAATATACCTTCTTTTATAGCCTTTTCTACTGCTTGCTTTTTTTGAAGTTGTAGATCATCCGTCATTTCGCGAGCCAGTAACTCTATAAAGCCTGACCCGAACATACCTAGGGTGTTACGTTCATTTCCTATTCCTTCAAGACCTTTTACAACATGTTCTTGTTTTGAAAAGTCGACGAATTGTTCAAATTGGGCTAAAACAAAGACATTTGCGACACTGTCACCTCCACCGCCTGCAGAAGGCCTATTATGGCATCCGGCACACGAATCCGAATCGGGACCAGAAATCCGATTGAGGTTATCGGGAAAAATTCTTGGCTCACGTTTTGCCCCCCCTCCCGTCGATGCCGGTCGACCTTTTCCATCAAGGGTGTTCAAAACAGCGATAAATACATGTTCGCCATGTTGTATTAGCTCGTCCAGTGTATAGTTGTTGGCTTGTATATCTTCTATTTTTATGTGATTTTCAATTGAAGGGTTTTCCCCAAACAAATTTGAACTTGAGGGAAGTTTTGGATTATCTGATGAACATCCAACAACCATTAGAAACAATGACCCACTAAATACAATGATACACTTTTTATATGATGAAAATTTCACGTTAATTTGGCAAAATAAATTTTTACTTCTATTCTAATTACATAGATTAAATTAGGCACATGTAAGTAAATTACCAGAAATCATCATATCCACCAATAAAAAAAGGTCAAAAATATGAAAGCGTATGAAATATCGTCATCTCGGTAATTCATGGCTGTAAGTTTCTGAAGTAGGTTTAGGCGAAAATAATTTTAGCGAACTTGGAAAACTTAATGAAAAAGATTCTCCTGAAATAGTCCACACTACTCTAAATCATGAAGTTGATCTAACAGACACCATACTAAATAAGCTTACTAACAACAAATGATTTAATTTATGTTATTTTCAAAAGAGATTTTACCTTGTATTGATGTTTTAATTAGAAAGGCAATTCAAATGGGTAATAGGGCGGTTAGCTCAGTTGGCTAGAGCGCCTGTCTTACAAACAGGAAGTCACAGGTTCAAGTCCTGTACCGCCCACCAATCTCAATTCGTTCTCAAGCACTTACCCTCTTTTTCCGCATGATTTTAGGAAAACTACAACTAGTGAGAATTTAACCCCCTAAAAATATGAACATTATTTATGTAATGAAAATAATAATATTCGGTCTGGTTGCCCTTGTAGGTTTTGTCCCAATGATTTGGTTTGTTTGGAATCGATTAATATAAGAGGTGTTTGCAGTATCTAAGGTATCTATGGGGGTGATCCTGTCCAGATGTCCTCTATTGATGTTGTGGGAGCGGCATTCATAGCCATTTGATGGGTGCAGCGTATTCGGATCGGGAGTAGTAACTCCACCTGATAGTGAACAACAAACAACCGCCGATGCTTGCCGTGAACTAGTAATAGTAATAGGGACACCGTTCGGGCGTTAAGATTTTGTATAATCCGTACCTATAAATGGTTATGAAGACGAGTTATATTTGTACTGAGTGGACGCTCTATTCATCACTCCCCTTTTGTAATGAAATTAAGTGATGATTTTTTACTTCACTTTAATCCTGATCGTCAGAAAAAAACCAAGAGCGTCCACTTTTTGATTTAAATGATACAAAGTCTAACGGTATACGACACTCACACACGCGAATAATCTCGCGCAAGGAAAATACGTTATTCCGTACTGTAAGAGGGGCAGTTTATAGGGGGAGCGTGGAATTGAAAGTACTGAACCTTGCGCACGCACGCACACGCACGTGGGACTAATTTATGCCCAGTCCTGAACTCAGGGAGTACCAGTTTTTAACTCTTAGGGGGTTCTATATATTTCGAGTCACCTCGTTCATAAGGTCTAGGTTCTTGAGTCAGGAATAATATTGGATCAAGGGCTTCTTTACGGACATCATCTTCTTTTACTTCTGCAATGGTTTTCACATAAGGGATCTGAGCAGTTGGTTTCCATGCTTCACCGCCACGGCGGTCTAACCAATACATAATCGCCTTAAGTTTTATTTGATGGTTAAG
>PCAX01000052.1 GCA_002730795.1 Chloroflexota bacterium | reverse complement strand
TGGTTCAGTTAGTTCTTCTGGTTCTACTGGTTCAGTTAGTTCTTCTGGTTCTACTGGTTCAGTTAGTTCTTCTGGTTCTACTGGTTTTGTTTCATGTGTTGAATCAGGATCTATAATTGGTGTTTTAGGTCCACCAGAAATGGTTATCTTTATTTTTGATTTATTATAAAACTGGTAGGTCTTGTAACCGATAAAACTTAGAAGTATACCCAATATTAAACCGATGACCAAAACTCGGGTGGAGTTTGGTATCTTTGGCCTACCCATCGGATGTTTTATTACTGGTGTTTTTGATTTTTTTGGTGGTTTATCTCCTGATTCAATATGAATAGTTATTACGGTAATATTATCAGGACCGCCCCGTTCATTGGCCAGATCCACCAAATTTTTACAAGCAACCATAGGCTTGGAAGATTTAAGTGCTTTGTACATCTCAGATTCATTCACCTCACCAGACAATCCATCCGAACATAAAAGGATATAATCTCCCTTAAAAAGTTTTTCTTTGGTTATTGTGGGTGTGATACTCCCGGTTCCGACAGCTTGTAAAATCTTATTTTTATTGGGATGGGTTTCTGCTTCAGATTCACTTATCAATCCTTTGTCAACCAGATCTTGAACAACAGAATGATCTTTGGTCTTGAAAAAAAGTTTATTATTTCGATATAAAAGAAGGCGGCTATCACCGACGTGGGCAATATGTGCTTCATTATCCTTTATAATTACAGCAACAACTGTTGTGCCCATTCCATCATACTCCAATCCTTCCTGGGCCTTTTTTATTACAGATTCATTGGCACCTAGGATTGCCTTTTCAAGAATAGCTGCCGGTGCTGTATCCTGAGTAGCAGCCTTGAATTCATTGCACATATGATCCACTGTAATCTTAGAGGCCACTTCACCACCCTTATGTCCACCCATTCCATCGGCCACAATAAAAATCTCACCCCAGTCATTTTTTGCAGTACCAAAAGAATCCTGGTTTATTTTTCTTTTTTTACCGACATCAGAATGATTGCCAAAAGTATATTGAATTTTTGATGCCATATCTTCTCTTCCTTTTGTTCCTATTGAATACTCAGTTCAGTTTCACCAATTTGAAGCTTGTCCCCGAGTTCCAATACAGATTCGGTAACCCTTATACCATTAATCTTTGTACCATTGGTTGAGTCCAGATCCTTAATAAAAAAACGATTATCTTTTACAATAATTTCAGCATGATAACTGGAAACTGTATCGACATTCAGCACAATATCATTATCGGGCGCCCTCCCTATCCTGGAACTGGAAGAAACTGCAAAAAAACTTCCTGCCCGGCGTCCGTTTTCAATATTCAGTGTAATGGGTACTGGGTGGTCAACAATAATTTCCCCTGTCTCAACCAGTGGCGAAGATTCAGTTAGTGCTGGTTCATGGGCAATTTCTGTCGCTTTAATTATTGAAGCTTCTTTTTGCACTATGTCATCATAGAATTTTGCACTGCTAACCATGATATAAGGCGCTACCCATAAGAACCCGAAGCCAAGCGTAAGGATTGATAGGATGAACCAGCCAATGAATCTCAAAAAAAGGCAGAAATATTTCCATTTTTTACCCCGCATTAATTCATTGCTTCTTTTTATAGCGCCCCAGGCTCCAATATTGGGATCATCAGCAATGACAAAATATGTCATCGCTACAGCATAAGTGGCAATGATCCCAGGGACTATTAACAGGATGTATCCTAAAAGAACAATGATTGTCAGAAGAAAGAATGCACCCAATGCAGCACCAAATCGATTAAAACCATCGAAGATCTGAGATACTTTTGCTTCCCCTTGTCTTGATAATGAAAGTGCGAACATAGATAACCCGAGGACCAGGGGCCCATAAATGATCAAGCTCCCGATCGCGAAAAAACCACTGGTGTCAACTTCAATGATAACCTGCAGAATAATGAAAATAAACAAATAAACTATAAAAGCACAGACCGCAGTTCCCCACTGTCCCTTAAGTGAATTCCGAGCTTGGGTCATTAATACTCTATTTTCAGTTGTTGAAAGCGTACTCATTATATTTATTTTCTATTTAATTCACACTTAATCAATGTCAGTGTTCTTGTGTAGAATTGGTCACATATTACTCCTAGTTCAGTATCCTTAAGAAGATCTTCTATTTTACTCTAGTTACCACTTTACCAAATTGAATTTGATCACCGGACTTGATAGACATTTCTGAAACTTTCTGTCCATTAACCATTGTTCCATTGGTAGAATCAAGGTCCACTATTGAAAATGCCTCACCCTTAACAACAATTTTTGCGTGTTTTCCAGAGACGGTCTGATCAGAAACAGTTAGTAAGTTACTATCCGACCTGCCAATGGTCATACCATCAGAGATCGAGAAACTTTGACCGGAAAGTGGACCATTTTCAAAGTAAAACTGGAGCTTGGCCATCTGGCCGCCGGGGCGTCCAGAAATTACCGTGTACCTGGGGTCAGGTTCTACCTTTTCAGTCATGTCGGGCTGAACTTGAGATTGTTTCTCATCAGCCAACTCCCTTTCTAATGATTCTTTTTCCTTTTCAAGTCTTTGCTTTTCATCTTCCGCATTCTGTTTATTCCTTTTATTGATATAGTATGAAACAGAGAACAATATTATGAGAATGGCTGCCATTGCCAGCCAATTATTACTCTTTTTATTTTTACCTGATGGCGATTGAAAGACTAAACTAGTGTTCCCAGTCCCCTCTTCAGTAACTATATTAACATGAATTGTATGATCCAGACTATCCGCTTCAAATACACTTGCGGTAAAACAAATGGATTGCTGGGCCTGGATCTGCTCATAGACCGCGTCATACACTTCATCTATATCCTTAATAGACGGTGCATCATTGTACTGTCCCCCTGTTTTATATGCCATTCGTTCAAGAACACGGAGATATTTCTTTTCTGCTTTTGTGTGGTATCCTATTGAAAAAATTGGAATTCCGTATTCCAGAGCTTTTTCTATGGCTTCATCATCACTGTATGCTGTGCCTTCATCCTTTCCATCTGATAATACAATGAGAGCCTTATTCTTGGGCAGGTTCTTATCTTCATATAAGTAATCCAAGCCTTTATAAACACCTTCATAGAGTTCCGTGTCCCCACCAGCCTTAATAGAATCGGCCAGGGTTTTGACTGTAGCCATATTTGTTGTAAAAGGACAAATAACTTCTACTTCATCATGAAAGGCCAGAACCATTACCTGGTCATTATCAGATAACTGATCCGCAAAAGACTTGATGGCAGATTTCACGCTGTCAATTGGTTCACCTGCCATACTTCCTGAAGCATCTACCGCAATCAATATTGCTACCTGATTTTCACTTTCTGCTAGTGTCTGTATTATGAGTTCATTATTTTGAACAGAATCTTCAAAAACCTTGACCATACTGGTATCAAGATCTTCTATTTTTTCACCTGCAGAGTCTTTTACAGAAATGGTGAAACAAATCTCTGGAAACTTATCTGTATTCACTTCTCCTAAAACAATATTTAAATCACTGGCCAGTATCGGCACGGCCATTAGTATGATCAATAATGGTTGAATTAGTGAAACTTTTCGATTCTTTTTCATAATTACTTTTCCTTCTAGGTTGGAAATGATTTTTTAGCTTTGATGAGATAGATCATAAATATAGTGAATGTAGCAATAGCTACGCTTGAACTAATAATAATATTAGGGATTGCATTCCATAAACCATGCAACACTGAAGCTAAAACCCAGCCAATAATTAATAGCTTTGGATTAAAGTTTTTATAATAAAAAGCCAGCCCTATATAGTAGCTGAAAATGCCGGAAAATCCAATATGACCAGCAATACCACTAATGAAACGGGGTATAAGTAAAGCTAAACCAAAAACCTCTCCTTGTTCGGCCGCTTCGGGGACATACTGAAACAATGTTTCAACAAAAATAAAACCAACAGCAGAACTGGCACCTATAAGCATAAGTAACACCGGGGATATTTTCCCATCGCCAATGCCAGAAAAATTCATTTGAGCAAATCTGTTTTTCAATGCTATAAAGGCAAATACAGGAATTACCTTAAATAATTCTTCCATAAGGCCTGCGCCTACAAAATGTCCAATAAATTGTTGGATAAAAGTCTTGGACTCCATGAAATCCAAGATGATAGAAGGTCTAAAAATCAATTCCAACAACAACCATGGAATCCAAATATAAAAGAGGACGATTGACAACACGCTTGTCCCTCCCAAAAGCCAAAAAGGAACATTCAGCCCTGAAACAGCTTTTACAAAGAAGAGCATCATTAATGCAAGATAAATGCCCAAGCCGATTGTATATGCAGTAAAGCTGGGGGCTACAAAAAGAAAAATAGCAGCAAGCACAGTACAAATCGCAGGAATGAAGAAAGGCTGGTCAATGACCTCTTTTAAAAAGCCGGGGTTGGCAGTTGGAACCAATTTAGTGAAGCTTGGAGATGTGTCTTGTCTCCCGGCATCAACCTGCTTTTCTTGTTGATGCGTAGAACTAATGCTGATTTTGATGTCCTGCCTGTCCTTTGTAAAAGACAACACGTCTCCATCATTTAAATCAAGCTCATCATTTAAAAGTTTATTCCCATTCACATAGGTTCCATTTGTGCTTCCATCCCCGAATTGCCATACAAAGAACCCAGTAAGACCACCATAAAACCATATCTTAGCATGCTTCCTCGATACAGATTTATTCTCAGGACCATCAAACACAATAGTGCTACTCTTATCTCGGCCTATAGTGATCTCGTCTTCTTCTTTGAAGGTAAGAGTCTGGCCCTTTCTTGGTCCAGACAAAAATGTTATTTTGATTTCTGGCTCTTGTTGGAACACTAACGCTCTGCCTTTGGAACATAAATGCGGTTAACAAAATTGGACATCAGGTAGTCCTGTACAGAAATGATAAAATGTTCTTCAATCTGCTGTACCCTGTGGATCCTGAACATCAGTAAAATGCTTAATAAAAGTGCAATGAGTGTTGTGTCAAACGCAGTACCAAGGAGAGAGGTTACTGCAGATAGGTCTCCCGCTGCTGCCTGGTCAACATGCCCCAGTGCCCCGCTTATGCCCATTACAGTGCCAATGAAGCCAATGGATGGGATCGACCAGGCCAGATATCGGATGATACTAAAACTTGTGTCCAGATAATTTAGATTTATTTCTGTCTGGATATTGACCACATCCATGGTTTCTTGGACAGACTTATTGGCCCTAAACTTTGTGCAGGCCATTTTCAGGGTCTTAATCATTATACTGTCCTGCCATTCTTGAATCTCTGCAAGTTTCAGTCGAAGATCATTTATTTTGTCCGGTAGTAATACCTTGTACTCATCTTCAGGTAATAATTCCAGGGACAGTGCGTTATTTTCCCATTTTAACCGCCTTGTTTTTGAACCCAGCATTAGGAGTGCCCAAAAAAAAGCAAAAAAAGTGAAAAACTGTATTGTTCCTTCCGGCCAACTACCGCCTAAAAGTATGAATATGCGATGATATGGATTTCCCAGACCAAGAGAAAAGATTACCCATAATACTCCATAAAATATAAATGTTGCTATCAATCCGATAACTAATGCATCAAACTCATTTCCTTTCTTATTCATTCTTTTTTCAAAAACGTTCATTCACATCATCTTCCAACATAAACACCATTGTTTTCTTCAGCAAGGGAATGTAAAAAATCATAAAGTTCTTTTGGATTCGCAGCTGGGTCGAAAATTACACCGCCCCATTGATTAATAGTTGTTCCCGGCAACCCTACCATAATGCTATTTATTATTATATTATTATTATTTATACGTCTAACTCGCCTTAGTATACTTTCCACCCTTGTTTCCCCCACAGTAGGGTGACCGTCTGTAATAAAATAGATAACGTCAGTTTCCCTGAATTTGATCGCCTCGTATAGCGCATCTCCGCTATTTGTTCCTCCTGGTTCATTAGGTATTAATTCGGATAAGTGTAATTTTGTATCTCTCAATGACTTGTTTTTATTTTCAGGAGTACCTTTTAACCATCCATGTCTCCAATAACGTCCTGAATTATATACAATAGCATCAAAATAAATGAACCGATACTGTTTCACCTCACAACTATTCAGTAAAGAAGATACCGTTTCATATAAGTTATCTATTTGCCAGAGCATACTTGGGGAAACATCAACTAAAAAAATAGCATGATCAGCTTTTAAGGGCAGGCCAAAAAGGGATGGAACAGGTTTCTTCGTTGGTTGAGGAATCGTCTTGGACTGTTCTTCTTCTAATGCACTAATCTGCTGTTCAAGACTTTTATTTTCTGTTGTTATGGATGTTATGATCGCCTTCAGTTTCTGAATAACCTTTAATTTTGCCTCAGGGCTGGGGGGAGACATTGGCACCACGATCAGAAGTATGAGCACGGCACCCAGTGCACAGGAAAGAACATCAAGAAATGATATGCTGAATACCTGGATCTCTGCTCTGTTACGCCTCATGTCAAATTCCTGCTAGACATTTTGCACTGTAAATGTCGTATTACCGCATTTTATTTTATCGCCTGTTTTGATTTTCTGAGACTGATGAATTTTTTCCCCATTGATAAATGTACCGTTTTGAGAATTCAAATCCTGGAGAGTTAAACTGCCGGAAACATTAATTATCTTTGCATGGTTTCTGGACATAAATCCATCTTCAGGAAAGGCGATTTTACCTTTTCGGCCTATTGTTATTTCAGTGCTTGAAATGGAAAATACTTTCCCATCCTTTGTTTGCAATTGATATTTACCCTCCTTTTTAATTTCAGTTTCATACAGGGGAATCGAGCAACGGGTACAATATAGTGCATTATCTTGGTTTTGGTGGCGGCAATTATTACACTGGATCAAAAATTACCCTTTATATCTTTCGAAACAGAAAATCCGTTTTTCCAAGTGTGATAGTACTTCCATCTTTCAAATCAGTTTGGTCTTCTATTTCATGTCCATCAATAATGGTCCCATTGGTTGAAAATTCATCTTTAATCCTGAATTTACCTCCACGATTAAGAATGGTTGTATTGTGCCCCGACACTTCACTATCACCTATAACAATGTCACAAGTATTATCAGCGCCGAGGAGGGTTTTCCCTTCGCGAAGTTGATAATCCTGCCCCTCACTGTTCCATGTAAATGAGACTAGCCAACCAACAAGTTTTCTTCCTGTGGAACCTGTGCTTTCCGTACTGGAATCATCTTCAGCTGGTTTATGGATTGCAGTTTTATCTTCTGATAGTGCAGATATAACTTCAGTTTTTTCATCATTGGATCCTGAACCATCTTGTGGCACGGATTGTTTATCCATTACTTCTGTTTTATCTGGACAATATGGACATTGATTATGCTCGCTAGAATCATATTTATGTCCGTTTTCTTTACATGTTTTTATTGCCATATTAATACCTTTCTTTTTTTCAATTACTATTGCTCAAAAAATAATATAATACTCATTTACATTCTTATCTGTGAACTGAACCATTTGTATAATTTTACTCATTTTTCATATCCTCACGATAGAATATAAGGACTATTACAGAAAGATGCGGGGAAATAAAAACCCCCGCTTGAAGAGATTATTTCAAATCTTAATTACCGAAACCGCCCACCAATGGGCTTGGCAATTGTGGGGAAATCTTCCGCCCAGTAATTGAATAATGGATAATAGGTTTTTGTTGATTCAATTGATTCAACTGGGAAATATTTAATCCAAGAGAACTTCCAGCTCAATCTCATATTTCCATCTTCTATCATTTTTTTTACTACTTTTGAGCCCTTATCAGGACCTGACTTATAATAGTAATTCATCAGAATTCCTTTAGGTGCGTCATATTCATACCTGATGATTGAATTATCAAATAAGCTGGCTGTAGAGCTAACAAAGTCCTTTGTATCAGTAAAATAACATTGATAATCATATATGCCCGACTCATCTGTTTTATGAAAACTTGCTATATAATTAACCGGCTTACCATTTATATCGTAAATCCGAAATAAATCGCCTTCTTTTATTACTGCTAAACG
>PCAX01000051.1 GCA_002730795.1 Chloroflexota bacterium | reverse complement strand
TGTCCCCTATCAAATAGCTATGTTTAATGATAAAAAGGTTGCCGTAGTTATACCTTGCTACAATGAAGAAACACAAATATCACGTGTCATTAAGACAATGCCTGAATTTGTTGACCAAATCGTCATTGTTGATGACAATAGCAGTGATGGTACCGTACAAATAGTTGATAAACTGTCTGGTCTTGATTCTAAGATAAGACTTCTTGAGCATGATCAGAACCGAGGCTGTGGTGGAGCTTTGGCCACCGGCTACATCTGGGCGAAGGACAATGGTTTTGATGTGGTGGTAAGGATGGATGGTGACGGACAGATGGATCCGGGTGATTTGAAATCCTTGTTGGATCCTGTGGTGACCGGCGAGACAGACTATGCAAAAGGTAATCGACTTTTTACTGGTGAAGCATATAAAATGATTCCCAGAGCTCGATATTTTGGCAACTCTATTCTGACTTTACTAACTAAGGTTGCATCCGGTTATTGGCACGTAACTGATTCTCAATCAGGCTATACGGCAATGAACAGTAAAGTTTTAAAAACATTTGACTGGAGATCCATGTACACCCGTTACGGTCAGCCGAATCACCTTCTAATCATGCTAAATGTATACAACTTTCGTGTTCGTGATGTACCTGTCAAGCCAATATACGGAGTCGGCGAGAAATCTGGAATTAAAGTTAAAAAAATTATTTTTACTCTGAGTTGGCTTTTATTAAAGAATTTTCTCTGGCGAATGAAGGAGAAATACTTTATTCGCGATTTTCATCCTTTGATTTTCTTTTATTTTTTTGGATTTTCATTTTCAATATTTACACTGATTCTTTTTGTACGGTTATTTTACAAATGGTGTATATTTGGTTCCATCCCACCTATTAATGCACTGGCGGCAATGTTTGCATTCATGAGTGCCAGTCTTTTTACATTATTCGCCATGTGGTTCGATATGGAAGCTAATAAGGATTTAAAGTAGTTGGCTTTTTAAGCTTTTCTGATAATATAGTAGAGATATTCCAAATAGTTCTACTTCAAACTTTTCCTATATTTTGGGCATATTATAATGAAAGCTAAAAGTAGTAGAGTTTGTGTCGTGGGCGCTGGCAATTGGGGTAAAAACCATATCAGAGTTCTCAATGAGCTTGGGATACTTGGAGGCATAGTTGATACCGATGCGTCAAAACTTAATTTTATTAGAGAGCTATATAAAGATGTTGAATTGTATACATCAGTTAAGAGTACTCTAGCTTCAGCTTTCGATGGTTATGTGGTTTCAACTCCGGCCTCGACACACTTTGATATCGCTAAGCTTATCATTGAAAATGGCCATCACGTTTTGGTAGAAAAGCCTCTTGCAATGACTGTGAAAGAAGCCGAAGAACTAAGAAAACTCGCATCAAATAATAACATAAATCTTATGGTAGGTCATTTACTCCTTTTTCATCCAGCTATTCTGAAGATTAAAAGTTTGATTGATGAGAGGCGAATTGGGAAGTTGCAGTATCTATATAGCCATCGGCTTAATCTGGGGACAGTAAGAACAGATGAAAATATATTATGGAGTTTTGCCCCACATGATATTTCTATCTTTCAATTTATTATAGGTGGGTTCCCTCAATCATTGATATGTGAAGGGGGTATATTTCTGCAACCTGATGTACACGATTCGACAATGACAATCCTTAAATATCCAGACAGTATTGTTGGACATATTTTCGTGAGTTGGTTACATCCCTTTAAAGAGCATAGACTCGTAGTGATTGGCTCAAAGGGGATGATATCCTTCGAAGATTCTTCCGAGGAAAAAGCACTTTATCTTTATGATAAAAAGATTGATTTGGTAAAAGGGAGTCCTGTGGTTTGGGATGGAAGCAAAGAAAAAATCAAATATGAATCAAAGATGCCTTTAACTGAACAGTTACGTTATTTTGCTGATCATTTAAATGGAAAAACCATTGAAATATCAAACAGTGAACATGGCATAGAAGTTTTGCGGATTTTGGAAATGGCTAGCGACTCTCTAATAAAAAACTAATGCCTGAAAGTGACTATTTTGTACATGAATCAAGTTATGTAGATGAAAACGTTGTTATTGGAAAGGATACTAAGATTTGGCATTTTTGTCATGTTCAATCTGGTGCTCAAATAGGTAAGGGATGTTCCATCGGCCAGAATGTTAACATTGGAAATAATGTGAAGATCGGCAATCATGTAAAAATTCAAAATAATGTGTCTCTTTATGAAGGAGTAGAACTGGAAGATTATGTTTTCTGCGGTCCATCAATGGTGTTTACCAATATAAAGATTCCTCGATCTGAGTTTCCTCAACGAGGCAGCAATTTCTATCAGAAAACCCTGGTAAAAAAGTCAGCCTCTATAGGGGCGAATGCAACCATTTTATGTGGCGTGACAATTGGTAAATATGCTGTTATCGGATCCGGCACGGTGGTGACAAAGGATGTACCGGAATATGCTCTAATTGTAGGAAATCCCGGTAAAGTGGTTGGCGAAGTAGATAAAAGAGGGAATCGAATTAATTGAAAATTGTGACTATAGTTGGTGCCAGACCGCAGTTCATAAAGGCGGCTGTAGTGTCAGAGTGTATACATAAGATCTCTAAGTCTAATGATATTAATGAGATAATTGTTCACACGGGTCAACATTATGATTATGATTTGTCTAAAATATTTTTTGAAGATCTGAATTTGCCCAAACCAAAATATAACCTTAATGTCGGTTCAGGTTCACATGCGGAACAACTAAGTAATACATTAATTAGACTGGAAAAGATTATCAATAATGAGCGACCCGACATGGTTCTTGTATTTGGAGATGCAAACTCAACACTAGCGGGTTCACTTTCCGCAGTAAAGTTGTGCGTACCAATCGCCCATGTTGAAGCTGGAGCACGAAACTTTAGTCTTCGTATTCCGGAGGAAGTTAATCGTATTCTAACTGATCGGATTTCAGCGATTTTACTTTGTTCAACTCAAAATTGTGTTAAGAATTTGGAAAGAGAAGGAATTTGTGATGGCGTGTTTTTTACAGGGGATGTAATGTATGACTTGCATCTGCGCATGAGAGATAAAGTTCAAGAAGATTTAACTATATTTCATAATTTGGAAATTCAACCTGGAGAGTATTTTTTGGGTACCGTTCACCGTCCTCGTAACACAGATGAAAAGAAACGATTGAAGGATATTTTTGTGGCATTCTTGGAATTGGATAAACCGATTGTATTGCCATTGCATCCAAGGACGATAGAAAATTTAAAGAATATTGATCTTTATGAACGAATTAATAGAGCTCCCCAGATTCGTTTAATTAAACCTCTACGATATTTAGAACTCTTAAGATTGGTACTGGATGCCTGTGCGATATTCACTGATTCTGGTGGCATGCAGAAGGAAGCCTATTTCTGTCAATGTCCTTGTATAACATTATTTCACAACACATCATGGCCGGAGACTCTAGATAATGGATGGAACAGACTTGTAGATTCAGATAAAAATAGAATTCTTGAAGCCGCTCATCAAACAATTCCTCAAGAACAGCCAAGATTAGATTTATTTGGGGACGGTAATGCGGGAAGATTAATTGTTGACCGATTACTTGACTGTCTAGCAAATCCTCGTGATATATATTTATAGATTTAATGAATGAGTATTAATCATGAATAATTTACCCTTTAGCAGAGTTTTAGTGCTTTCTCCCCATACAGATGATGGAGAGTTTGGTTGTGGTGCTAGTATTTCAAGATTTCTAGATGATGGAATAGAAATATATTATGCGGTATTTTCCTTGGCGGAAGAATCGGTACCCTCTCAATATCCAAAGAATATTCTAGGTAAAGAGGTAAAAAAAGCTACTAGAGCATTGGGGATAGACAAGGACAATCTCATGATTTATAAATATCCTGTTAGACGTTTTTCTGAAAATCGTCAGGATATACTAGAAAATCTTGTTCAACTAAATAAAGAAATAGATCCAGATTTAGTTTTTATGCCTTGCTTGGAAGATTTACATCAAGATCATAGCACTATTGCAAAAGAAGGTTTGAGAGCATTTAAAATGAAATCTATTCTAGGGTATGAGATACCATGGAATAATATAAATTTTTCTACGCGATCATTTATAGTTTTTAATAAAATACATCTTGATAGGAAATTAAGTGCTTTAAGCTGTTATGAATCTCAAAAGCATCGCTATTATGCTTCAGAAGATTTTATTACAGGTTTAGCTAGGACCCGCGGAACACAGATCGGTGAAAAATATGCTGAGGTTTTTGAAGTAGTACGATGGATTCTGTAGGGCGTTTTCTATCATAGCTTCAAATTATTTATGATGCATCAAATAGTTAAAAGAGCTAAGATAATTGGTACAGGTTCATATGTTCCTGAAAACATTTATACTAATGAATACTTAGAAACAATTGTTGACACTAACGCAGATTGGATTTATGAGACTTTAGGTATTAAGGAACGGCGAATAACTGGAAAAGATGAAGCTACCAGTGACTTAGCTTGGAAAGCTGGACAAGAAGCAATTGAAGATGCGAGATTAAATGTTAAGGATATAGATTTAATTATTGTTGCTACTGCAACACCGGATAGATTAGCTCCATCAACTGCATGTTTTGTACAGGATAAACTGAAAGCGTATAACGCTGTTGCTTTTGACCTTTCAGCGGTATGTTCTGGTTTTCTCTTTTCTATGTCTGTAGCCGCCCAATATATTGCAAGCGGAGTTTATCAGAATGTTCTGGTTATTGGGGCAGATACCTTTTCAAAGATTACAGATTGGGAAAAAAGAAGTTGTGTATTTTTTGGAGATGGGGCCGGCGCAGCTGTTGTCTCTCAAGCTAATATCAATGAAGGTTTTTTAGCTTATAGATTATATTCTGATGGTAGTGGTAAATATAATTTTACTGTTCCAGCTGGTGGATCTGAAATGCCAAGCAGTTTAGATACTGTTAATAAAGGACTTCATTATTTTCAAATGAAGGGTAGAGAAGTGTATAATACGGGAACTCGAGTATTACCAAAAGCAATAAATCAGGTATTAAGAGATACTGGTATAGATATAAACGAAATTGATTTCATGATACCACATCAACCGAGTATTAGCATATTAAAAAAAACTGCCGAATTAATAGGTTTACCATTTGAAAAGGTAATGACGAATATGGACAGGTATGCCAATACATCAGGTGGTACTATTCCCATATTACTTGATGAATTAAACAAATCAAAACGACTGAAGAAAGATGATTTAATACTTTTTGCCGCTGTAGGATCGGGGTGGACTTATGGAGCTTCAATTATTAAATGGTCGTAAACTTATTTGTAATTAATACATTTTATTGATTTAGTTTCAACAAATTGTATTGAAGTCTAATCTAAATTCTTGAATTAAATAAAATGATAATAATTACTGGTTCATCAAGAGGAATTGGTAAATACTTGTTTGAAAAGTTTTGGGAAACTGGTACTACAGTATACGGAACTTATAATAAGACCTTACCAGACTCTGATAAAGCAAAGTATTTGATGAAAGTTGATATCTCTAGTTATTCAGATGTCAAGGAATGGATCGCATCTATCACAAGTTCAATAGAGCATTCAACACTTATCAATTGTGCTGGAATTAACTATGCCTCAGTTGCCCATAAGGCAGATATAGATAAATGGTCAGATGTAATAAATGTTAATCTGATAGGTACTTTTAACGTAATTCGTGAGGTATTGCCTATTATGAGAGAGGAAGGCTATGGAAGAATTATCAATTTTTCTTCTGTAGTAGCACAAACGTTGGTACCAGGAGCTAGTGCTTACGCAGCGTCAAAAGCTGGTCTATGGGGCCTGATTAGAAGTATTGCAATAGAGAATGCCAGAAAAGGAATCACTATAAATAATTTAAATTTAGGATATTACAGTTTAGGTATGATCAAAGAAGTTCCGCGGGAGTATCAAGATATACTCAAAAAAAGGATACCCACCGGTGATTTTGGGGATCCAGAAAATATTTTAAAAACGATCAAACTTTTAATAGAAACAGACTATATCAATGGGGCCTCTATTGATATAAATGGGGGTTTGTATTAGGAAATCATGAAGATAATTGTAACATGAAATACGAAAATAAAAAAAAGAACATTTTTATTAGTGCAAAGGATATAAATATAGATGAACCTGTTGATTTTGGTAGAGATATATCCGTGAATGTGAGAGGTGAATTTACTATTGGTAAATACAGCAGATTAGGGGATGATATCCAAATTTTCGGTAATAATGTAATATTTGGAGAACATCTCTATCACAGCTCAGGTTTGCGTGTTGGAGGTGGAGGACGATATCATCCAAACGCAAACCTTAAAATTGGTGATCGCTGTACCATTCATAATAATTTTATTAATGTATGTGAACCAGTAGTAATTGGTAATGATGTTGGTTTAAGTCATCACGTTTCAATAATAACACATGGATATTGGCTTTCTGTATTGGAAGGACATCCGAGAACATTTGCAAGCGTTAAATTATTTGATGGAGTTATTGTAGGTTACAGGTCTGTTATTTTAATGGGAGTGAATATCGGAAAAAATGTAGTTGTTGGAGCCCAAAGTGTTGTAACAAAAAATTTAAAGGAAAATTGTATTTTTGGAGGGAATCCTGCAAAATTTATTAAAGAAATAAAACCCATTGATAAAGAAACAAAAATACTGAAAGTAAAAAATATTATTTCAGATTATATGAAAATCGCAAAATATCATGGTATCAATCCTTCAATTAAATTGGAATATCCAATAATAACGGTTAACAATTGTAAGTTTGACGTAGAGGAATTGACCTACTCAGGAGTAGAAGACGTTGAAACAGATGATTTTCGAGATTATGTAAGAAAATGTGGTTTGCGGTATTATTCAAATAGACCATTTAAAAGTGTAGTTGCATAGATTTATTTTACAAACCGTAACAAATAAATATATATTTGTTATATAGTTGGTTACAAGTATAATCCATTTTTTTGTCTATTACGTTTTTCATGTTTGTATTTGAAAGTCAAATAAATTTAATAAAATGATTAACGCCGATCACTGTTGAAAATACTTTTTGATATAGGTCATCCAGCTCATGTCCATTTATTCCGTAATTTTATCAAATTTCTTGAAGCTGAAAATAATTTTGTCACAGTTGTAACAAGAAATAAAGATGTTACTAATATTTTACTTGAGCACTATAATATTAACTATACTTGTTTGTCTAGTCCGAGACAGAATCTTTTTAGAATGTTTTTGGAACTCATAGAAAGAGATATAAAAATCTTTAAATTGAATCGAAAATTAAATTTCTCGTTTGCTTTTGGAACTTCTGTTTCTATAGCACATCTGACAGCAATTGCAAATGTACCATCCTTCAATTTTAATGAGGATGATGACTCATCAATTCCCCTTTACTCTTTGTTAACGTATCCATTTAGCACAAAAGTTATCAACCCAACATGTATTTGCTATAAAATTTGGGGTAATAAACGTGTTTTTGTCCCTTCATATCATGAATTGGCATATCTACACCCGAACAATTTTTCGCCAGATCACAAAGTAATTGAAAAATATGGTCTTAAAGAAAAAAAATATATAGTTGCCAGGTTCTCCGCATTGCAGGCACATCATGATATCGGGCATAAGGGTATAACTAATAATCTTTGGAGAAAAATTAAGGACATCTGTTTAGGTTATGAAATTGTTGTTTCAGCTGAGAACGATATATCACATCAAATAGATCCATGGGACCTTCACCACGTTCTTGCATTTTCAAAACTTTTAGTTTCCGATTCACAGACCATGACAGTTGAAGGTGCAGTTTTAGGAATACCATCGGTTAGAATAAACAGTTTTAATGATATGTCTTCAGTTATTAATGAATTGGAGAGTAAGTATAAACTTTCATTTGGATATTTTCCTCATGAGCAGACTAAGATTCTTAATACAATTGGGAAACTATTGAAGAATGAGAACTTAGAATCGACATGGGCTGAAAGAAGGGTAATAATGTTAGAAGGAAAAATGGATTATAATCAGTGGTTAATTGATTTTTTTGAAACCGAAATAAAGGTTTCTGAATAATTTCCATATTAATAAACTCAATTGTACTCCACGTTTTACTAGCCAAAGTCAGGAGTAAATCTTTCGTTTATTGAGGATTGCTTTTCTACATCGTTCGCATGATGTGTATGCTTACACACGTGCGAGTTATTTCATTCAACGTGGCCATGAAGTATATTCGCTCTCTTTATCAAAAAACAACTGTCATTCCGTTCCTGATGGATTGATACAATTTTCACTTAATACAAGCTCAATGTTAATTCCACATATTTTAGATCGTTTCATTCACTTATGGGGAATACAACGATTTCTAGAACATTATTGTATTGATGTTCTTCATGTCATTGGAATGTTAAACTGTTTTTATCTTCCATTTTGTCATTCTTGGAAAACGATTCTTGAGAATAAAGCATCAGAAATCTTGATTACACCATCAGTATACCCAGCTTTAAAATTAGCTTATAACGTTTTTTACAGGTTTTGCGATGCTGTCGTTCAGGATTCTTTATTAACTCGCAATGCAGGAATATTATATGGAGCTCCGAGAAATAATAATTTGGTTATAGAGGTAGGTACAGACATTGATATTTTCCGATCAATAATTATTTGATAACATTATATATAATAAT
>PCAX01000050.1 GCA_002730795.1 Chloroflexota bacterium | reverse complement strand
CTGGCTGACTCTGCTGGAATACAGCTTTCTGTTCATGCGATTGGTGATGAGGGGAATGGTTATTTGTTGGACATGATGGAAAGAATGGTCGAAAAAAATGGACAGAAGGATCGTCGTTTTCGGTTAGTCCACGCTCAGGTGATAAACACCAATCACTTTAAAAGATTTAATGGCCTCGGTATTGTGGCGGAAGTTCAGCCGTATCACTGCACAGATGATATGCGTTGGATGGAAGAGCGGATCGGTCATGAACGATGTGTAGGCGCCTATGCTTTCCGGTCATTGTGGGACAGTGGTGCTGTAGTATGCTTCGGATCTGACTCACCCGGCACCAACGCAGCCCGGTACCCACTCAACCCCATGTTAGGGCTCTACGCAGCTGTTACGCGGCAGACACTCACTGAGGAGCCAGATGGAGGATGGTTTCCGAAGCAAAAACTGACCGTTGAAGAGGCTATTCAGGCTTACACGCTCAATTCTGCTTATGCGTCATTCGAAGAGGAGATCAAAGGTACTATCACTGTGGGAAAACTAGCGGACATGGCTGTTCTGTCAGAAAATTTATTGGAAATCGAGCCCCAAAAAATTAAGGATGTGGAAAATGAGATAACGATTCTGGGTGGAAAGGTCATTTATCAAAAGAGATAAATAACTTGTATTCCTCAAAATGATCAGCCCTTTTCCAACAAAATTGTTGAAAATGGTCAATTAACTTTATAAACTGTTAATCAGCGAGGGATTAAGGACCCTCGACAAGGCTGTGGGGTAATAACTGCAGAAATTCACAATTGGTCAGATTGGTTTAATAATCGTAAAGATGTTATTTCTTATAAACAAAACCATTAAACGACCAATAATTCTTTCTTTCCTTTTTGTTGCTTGTACAGTAAAACCAACCTCGGAGATCGCTGAACCCTCCACTCGATATAATAAACAGGTTGTAGAAATTGAGATGCGGGATGGAATAAAGCTCAACACCGAGATATATATTCCACCAAGCACAGATGAAAAATTACCCATCCTTTTTACCCGGACACCTTATGGTCTTAGGCATGATGACAAAGGACTTCATTCTAGTCTTTCTTCCTCATATCTGGAGTTAGCTAAAGAGGCCTATATTTTTGTTTATCAAGATATCAGGGGTCGGTATGGCTCAGAGGGGAAATTTAGTATGTTGCGTACCCCGGTATCGGCAGATAAGAATGTGCAGGTGGACGAAGCAACGGATACTTATGATACTGTAGAGTGGTTATTAAATAATTTAGATAACCATAACAATAAGGTCGGAATACTCGGTATATCCTACGGAGGTTGGTTGACCGCAATTGCTTTGACTGATTTACACCCCGCCGTAAAAGCTATTTCACCCCAGGCCTCGCCATCGGACATGTACATGGGCGATGATTTTTATCATAATGGCGCATTTCGTCTTAGTCCTTCTTTTGGATATGCCGCCATGATGGAACGTTCAAAAGAAAACTATCCTTTTGATTTTGGTGATCAGGATGTCTATGATTTTTATTTGGATCTTGGCCCGTTATCAAATGCAAATAAGAAATATTTTTTTGGGGATGTTCCTACTTGGAATGATTTTATGGATCACAGTAATTACGATGAGTTTTGGAAAGAAAAAGAAGTCACACATTACTTAGAAAATATAAGTGTTCCTGCTTTAAATGTTGCTGGGTGGTGGGATGCAGAAGATTTTTATGGCCCCATAAAAATATATGAAAAATTAGAAGAAAATGATCAGTCTGATATTAATAGTTTGGTTGTTGGTCCATGGCGTCATGGTGGTTGGGCGCGTGGTAAAGGGGATAGCCTTGGTGCTATAGGCTTTGGTAGCAACTCTTCTTTGTATTATCGAAAAAATATACAAGCTCCTTGGTTTGCACACTACTTGAAAGGGCGTGATTTTAAGTCTCACCCAGAAGCACACGTATTTGTAACCGGTCTAAATCAATGGAAAGCCTATAGTGCGTGGCCTCCTGTCAATGAAACAAACTCTACAAAATTTTATCTACTTTTTGATGGAAAAATTTCTACTACACGTCCTATTAGTGATGATGGTATAAAATCCCGCGCGTACATTTCGGATCCCAATAACCCCATCCCATATACTAAAAGACCAATCAAAGGATTTTGGCAAGGCGGTCAAGCTCTTTGGAAAGTAGAAGATCAGAGATTTTTAAATAGCAGAGAAGATATTTTAACTTGGCAATCAGAACCGTTAAAAAATGAAATTGAAATTGCCGGTGAAATAATTCTTCATCTTTTTGCATCAACAACTGGTACAGATGCGGATTGGATTGTAAAGCTGATTAACGTTTATCCTGAAGATATGTCTAATCCTAGCATGAATAATTACCAATTAATGGTAGCGGATGAAGTCATGCGTTCAAAATTCAGAAATGATTTTTCAAATCCATCTCCATTGGTGGAAAATGAAATTACGCCGATAAAAATTTCTCTTGGTTCAAGGGCCCACAGATTTAATAAAGGTCATCGAATTATGATTAAAATCCACAGCACCTGGTTTCCACTAATTGATCGTAATCCGCAGAAATTTATTGAAATACCAAAAGCCCAAGAAAAAGATTACCAAAAAGCGAAACATTCAGTTTTTTTATCGGGTACCAACACCACATTTTTGGAGTTGCCGATAGTAAAACATTAAAAAGATAAGTGAGGCAATAATGAATAAAAGGAAATCATTATGGAATTTCAGTGCGCCCCAGCCACCATTTAAGTAAGTTGAAGAATATAATGGGTTGGATCAATAAACATAATAATTAAACCAAGGGGTAAGGAATGTTAAAAGTAAATAAACAAAGACTATTTTTTAGTGCAATTTTGTACACATTATCGACTCTTTTCGCTGGCAATGGTAATGTTTTGGAACCTATGGATATTTTTGAGATGGAGGGCGTGTCTGATCCCCAGATTTCTCCGGACGGTTCCAAGATTCTTTATGTCCGTTCCGGCAGTGATATTATGACAGATAAACGTTATTCTAATATTTGGATCATCAATTATAATGGTACAGACAACCGGCCACTTACCAGCGGTCAGAAGGGGAACAGCCAACCCCGGTGGTCTCCAAACGGCAAGCAGATCATCTATGTTTCAAGTGCCTCAGGATCCGGCCAGATCCACAAGCGCTGGATGGACACAGGTGAGACAACCGTACTGACCAATGTACAGACTGGGCCTCACGGCATCAGTTGGTCCCCTGATGGTAAAGATGTAGCCTTTTACGGTACGGTGCCTGAAGGCGCAGAGTTTGAGGTTGATCTTCCAACACCACCAGAGGGGGCGGAATGGGCGGCGCCGGCAAAGGTAATTGATCGGTTGGTATATCGATTTGATGGAGTTGGATACTTGAAAGGTTATAAACATCTTTTTGTGGTTCCATCTGAAGGCGGTACGGCACGCCAACTTACTGAAGGGAGATTCAACTTCGCATCTTACAGAGGAGGTCAGACCGTTTGGTCAAAGGACAGTAAGTATATATATGTATCAACCAACTTAGAAGATGATTGGGAAGCTGAGGGTTATAGGCAGAGCGATATATATCAGGTAAATGCCAATGATGGAAAAATGGACAAACTCACCGATCGAGATGGCCCAGATGGAAATCCCACACCATCTCCAGATGGAAAGTCGTTAGCTTATACTGGTTTTGATAATAAAAAAATGGCAACCCAAATTTCTCATATGTATGTCATGAACCTAAAAACGAGAAAGATCCGGGAGATTAAAACAAAACTGGATAGGGGTGTTTCTAATATCAGCTGGTCAGGAGATAGTAAAAGCATCATTTTTAATTATGCAGATAAAGGTAATACTAAACTGGCTCAAACAACGCTTAAAGGCAAAAACAATATCCTAACCAACAATTTAGGTCGTAGTTATTCCTTAACTACAGATGGAAGGTTTGTATTTATTACAACAAGACCGGATCTTCCCTCAGATTTGGCAGTAGGTAAAATTGGCAGTGGTCAGACAACAATCATCACTTCAATTAATAGTGATCTCCTAACCCATAAGACATTAGGAACGGTAGAAGAGATCTGGTACAAGTCATCCCATGATGGTCTGGATATCCAGGGGTGGATCATTAAACCACCAGGGTTCGATCCTTCGAAGAAATATCCTTTAATTATTAAAATACATGGAGGCCCATTTTCTAATTATGGCAACCGGTTTTATTTAGAAAAGCAGCTCATGGCGGCTGAGGGCTATGTTGTTCTTTACACGAACCCGCGCGGTAGCACCAGTTATGGAGAGAAGTTTGCCCAGCTGATCCATCATGATTATCCCGGAGATGACTTTTATGATCTTAACTCAGGTGTAGATGCAGTAATCCAAAAAGGATATATCGATGAGGACAACCTGTTTGTCACTGGCGGCAGCGGCGGTGGTGTGCTGACCTGCTGGATGATTGGCCGCACCACCCGGTTCAAGGCAGCTGTAACCGTATACCCGGTAGTTAACTGGTATAGTTTTGTGCTTTATTCAGATATACCATGGACCGGAAAATACTGGTTCCCGGGGATGCCGTGGGATAATGTGGAGCTTTACGAGAGCAAGAACCTTTTATCGGTGGTAAAGAATGTGACGACGCCAACGATGGTACTAACAGGGGAAGCAGACTACCGAACCCCCATGCCGGACTCGGAGCAGTATTATGCGGCTTTGCAGCTGTTGGGTGTTGAATCGGTACTGGTGCGTGTTCCTGATGAACCTCATGGAATTTCAGTGCGCCCCAGCCATCATTTAAGCAAGATGCAGCATATAATGGGTTGGATAAATAAACATAATACAGGAGATTTAAAGAAATGAAAATGGATCAACGATCAAAAAGCAAATTTTGTTTAATTCAAATCCCCTTATTTTTATTGCTATTTGTTTTTCAACCGGCGCATATCGATGCGCAGAAAAGCTTAAAAAGTCTTAAAGTGGAACTTACTCGCCTGGCCGATCTATCTGGCGGCAAAATGGGGATTGGTGTAATTCATTTAGAATCAAATCAGAAAGTATATATTAATAATAAAGACCGTTATCCACTGGCTAGCACGTATAAAGTGCCCATTGCGGTACAATTACTAAAGCGTGTTGAAAAAGGTGAAAAAAGTCTAGAAGACTTATTGGACGTTCAACCCGAAGATCAGCACCCAGGTAGTGGCATTATAGGAAATTTATTTGTTACACCGGGGGTTAAGTTGTCACTGAGAAATCAGTTGGAGTTGATGCTTATCCTTAGTGATAATAGTGCCACGGACATTTGTTTAACTGCTGCTGGCGGGCCGGATCAAGTGAAGGATATTCTCAAGAAATATAATATTCAAAACATGTCTATTGATCGTCCAACTATCGGGATCATTGGTGATTGGTTAGGACTTGAATTAGAAGGTGGAGCAACGTCCAATAAAGAATTCATGGAAAAATATGGTAATCTTTCTAAAGAGGTAATGCTGGAGGCAAGTAAAAAGTTTGGAAAGGATCTTCGGGATACGGCTACACCTCAAGCTATGGCAGAACTACTACAGAAAATATGGTTAAATGAAATTCTAACCCGTGAACACTCAGAATTATTAATTGATATAATGAGCCGCTGTCAAACTGGAGAAGGTAGGTTGAAGGGTCTATTACCTCCTGGAACCTATGTTGCCCATAAGACTGGAACCATTGGCGCCACAACTAATGATGTGGGAATTATACGTCTTCCACAAAATAAAGGTAATGTTATTGTCGTGGCCTTTGTAAAAGATTCCGAGCTAGAAATTCCAGCAAGAGAAAAGGCAATAGCACACGTTGCAAGAGCAGCACACGATTTTTTTCTATTCAACTAAACTAAATATTAAGACAAAAAGATTAAATAGATGAATTATATAAGAACTGTATTAGTACTATCAATTTTTCTGGGTGGAATTAATGGACAGAGGTCTGAATGGACACCTGAAATTAGTATTCAGTTAAAATCAATTTCCGATTTGAATTATTCCAAAGATGGAGATCGTTTAGCAATGGTTGTGAGAGAAGCCTTAATTGAAGGCGAGAAATCGGAATATTTAAATCAGATATGGATAGCGTCAAGGAATGGAAGTGATTTAACACAATACACTTATAATGAAAAATCTAGTTCGCACCCGAGATTTTCTCCTAGCGGGAAACATTTTGCATTCTTAAGTGAAAGAGCAGAGAAATCTCAAATCTGGGTAATGAGTGTTACAGGTGGAGAGCCCTGGCAGTTCACTTATGAAAAGGAAGGCGTAGGGACTTTTAGCTGGTCTCCCAATGGCTCAAAAATTGCCTTTCTTATGAAAGATGATAAAACAGAAGATGAAGAAAAAAATGAGAAAGAAAAGAAAGATGTGATACTTGTTGATCAAAACTTCAAGTATAGCCACATATATATAAAAAACTTCACCACGGAGGTAGATACAAATAAGTCAGAACGATTTACTGAGGGCAATTATGATATTAATGGCTTTGATTGGCATCCCCAAGGCACGAAAATAGTTTTTTCTCATCGCCCAGAGCCAACATATAACAGTGGTTTTGGATCTGGTGATATTTCTTTATTGGAGCTCGCAACAAAAGAAGTAAAATCAATTGTTAACCGGGAAGGTGTAGATGGAGGTCCTTCTTTTTCGCCGAATGGGAAATTAATTGCTTTTATTTCTAACGGAGGGCAGCGCGAAGAAATTGGTTTAAGCGATGTTTTCGTTGTGGACTCACAAGGAGGGAAACCCAGAAAACTAGCCGAAACACCAAACAGGCATTTCAGATGGTTTGGGGGCATCATTAATTGGTCCACGGACAACAAATATCTATACGTCAACGACTATGAAAAAACAAAAGCTCAGATATATAAAATCAGTGTTAAGGGGAACAAAATTACCCCGATTCTGAACGTATCAGGATTGGTCTCCTCGCCGGTAATTACAGATGATGGGAAATATATTGCCTTTGTGAAACAGGGACTGGATGTGCCGGCTGAGACGTTTACGAGTGAATTAAAAAAAATATCTCCCAAAAAGATCACTGATTTCAATTCGGGCCTGAAAACTCCTCCTGTTGCAAAAACGGAAATTCTGGGGTGGAAATCTAAAGATGGTCTTGAAATTGAGGGCTTACTGACATACCCAGCAAATTATAAAAAGGGAGAAAAATACCCCCTTGCACTCATTATCCATGGTGGACCAGCGGGTGTTTTCACTCAATCGTATACTGGCAACCCAGGAATCTATATGGTCCAGTATTTTGCCAGCAATGGTTACGCTGTGCTGAGACCAAACCCTCGTGGAAGCACTGGTTACGGAAAGGATTTTCGTTATGCCAATTATAAAGACTGGGGATTTGGTGACTATGAGGACATCATGTCCGGAGTAGACAAAGTCGTTAGCATGGGCTTGGCTGATGTGGAACGATTAGGCGTCATGGGTTGGAGTTATGGCGGCTATATGACCTCTTTTGTGGTGACACGCACCGACCGTTTTAAGGCGGCAAGCATGGGTGCGGGCTTGCCAAATCTGATTAGCATGACATCCACAACTGACATACCGGATTACTTGGTCGCACATATGGGTGGCGAGTTTTGGGATAATTATGAAACTTATGAAAAACATTCAGCTATTTATCGTATAAAAAATGTGGTTACTCCTACTCAGATTCTGCATGGTGAAAATGATTTGAGAGTTCCTTTTACCCAGGGACAGGAATTTTATGTTGCTTTAAAACGCAAAGGGGTGCCTACTGAGATGGCTGTTTATCCCAGAACCCCGCATGGCCCGAGAGAACCGAAATTGCTTATGGATGTTTCACCACGAATCTTGAGATGGTTTGACAAATATATTAAGAGATGACACCTTTAACATGATTGATAAAACAAGCGTGATAAGGATGTGGCAATGAAAACATCAAGACGAACTTTTCTTAAGGCAAGCATTGCCAAAACAGCAGTTTTGGGTTTGGGTTATGCTAGTATCGGTAAAACAGAAAAGAGAAAGATTATTAATCCCCCTAAGTCGCTTCGATTGTTAATTCTTGGCGGCACAGCCTTTACAGGTCCTCATCTGATCAAGTATGCTCTTAATCGTGGACATGATGTTTCTATTTTTAATCGCGGGAAAACCAAGCCCACAATTCACAAGGAATTGTTCGACAACGTGGAAAAACTTGTTGGAGATCGTAATGATAATTTGGAAGCCTTGAAAGGTCGCCAATGGGATGCCGTGATAGATAATTATGCTACTTACCCCCGTTGGGTTCGTCAAACGACAGATATATTGCGCGGGAATGCTGACACTTATTTATTTACATCAACTCTCTCTGTACATGCCAGCTTTTCAAAGCGCGGCCTGAATGAGGGGGATCCTGTTGGAAAAACGGAAGACCCTACCGTTGAGGATATGAGTGCTTACGGACCTCTTAAGGCGCTTTCTGAAGAGGTTACTCGTAAAGCCTTTGGCAAGAGAGCAATCATTGTGCGACCACATCTAATTGTAGGGCCTGGAGATACGACGGATAGATGGACATATTGGCCCGTTCGGATTGCCAAAGGAGGAGAAGTTTTAGCCCCGGGTGATTATAATCGACCTGTGCAGTACATTGATGCTAGGGATCTTGCTGAATTTGAAATTCACCTTATTGAACAACGAGCAGGAGGCACTTATAGTGCTGTTGGTCCTCTTGCAGAATTAAGTATGGCCGAAATGCTTTACGGCCTCAGGGCCGTTGTCAGCAATGACATTACATTCACATGGGTTGATCAGGGTTTTTTGGCACAGAATGACGTCTCCCCTTGGAGTGAAATGACAGCATGGATGCCATCGGGAGGAAAATTTGATGGCTTTGGATCTTTTGAAAATACAAAAGCTGTGTCTGCTGGTTTGACTTATAGAACATTGGCAGACACGGCCACGGCAACCCTTGAGTGGTGGAACGGATTACCTGAGGAACGAAAAAAGCAACCTAAATCGGGACTTGATCCTGAGAAAGAGAAAACAGTTCTTAAATCTTGGCATTTTAGATAACTAAACATTTCATTGAACAATACGAGGGAGAAACCTATGAAACGAGACAAAAGAAATATCATTAAGACCAAGCCTTTCATTATAATACTTATAGTTTTCAATTTATTGTCAGGTTTTTCTGATCAATCAATCCCCAAAGGTCTTGAAAAAAAAATTAAGAATATTCAAAAAGCATGGCATGTACCTGGGATGGCCGTTGCCATTATAAAAAAGGACAAGGTTGTTTATGCAAAAGGTTTTGGAGTTCGTGAATTGGGTCAGCGAGGAAAAGTTGATGAAAAAACACTTTTTGCTGTAGGCTCAACTACCAAAGCCATGACCGTGGCCACATTAGGAATCTTGGTTGATGAAGAAAAACTAAAGTGGGATGATCGAGTAGTGGATGTTCTTCCTGGATTTCGAATGTATGATGCCTATGCAACTGCTGAGATGAGGGTCCGCGACCTTCTTTCTCATAAAAGTGGGTTAACAAGAGGAGATGCTTCTTGGTATGCTTCTCCTAGAACACAACAGGAAGTATTTCATAGTATTCGGTATTTGAAACCTGCATTCAGTTTCAGGTCAACTTATCATTATCAAAATTTAATGTATCTAACTGCTGGTCTGGTATCTGAAGAAATTTATGGCAGTAGTTGGCATGATATTATGCGTCGTAAAATTTTTAAGCCTCTTGGCATGGAAACAAGTGTGACTCGTGTAGCAGATTTGGAGAAACGTAACAATGTTGCGTCACCTCATGCAAAAGTAGATGGAAAACTTCAGCCTATTGAAGATCGGAATTTAGATAATATTTCGCCTGCTGGTTCTGTTTATTCAAATGCGGTTGAAATGGCTAATTGGATAAGACTGAATTTGAATAAAGGTGAATTTGATGGAAAACGAATATTGAGTGAAGAGGTCATGAATGATATGCATAATTCTCAAATGTTCAGAAGCTATGATTCCAATATTAAAGAAGAGAAAGGCCTAATCAATTTCAGGAATTATGGTCTTGGGTGGGCTGTTGAAGATTATCGTGGTCATAAGCGAATAACCCATGGTGGTGGGATTGATGGTTTTATTACATGGATTGGTTTTGTGCCTGACCTTGATTTAGGATGGGTCGTTTTTAATAACGGCGGCAATGGCGCTTCCTATGTTGTGGGGACTGAGATTATTGATGCTTATCTAGGTGTTGGGGATGAAATAGATTGGTCTTCAGTGAGAAAAAAATATTACGACAAGGCAATTGCGAGCGCAGACAGCACAATCCACGATCTTGAATCCCAGAGGGTTGAGAATACTAAAAAGCGGGTATCAAATAATGGATACGTTGGTAATTACAACGAAGAATTTTATGGAGAGATGACTATAACTGAAAAAGAAGGCAACTTGATTCTTTCCAGAGGAAATGCTCTTCGAGGTATTCTAAATCACTGGCACTATGACACTTTTCAAGTTAGATGGGATTCACCCAGAGAGAGAGCAAGGTTCCAAAATGAGTTTATTACTTTTCATTTTAATGCAAGAAATGAACCCTATGTTTTAGAACGAATAATGGATGGAAAACCAGCATATTTTATAAGGATAGCTATGCTTTCAGAGACAAGTTAGATATTGAGGGTGTTAATCATCCTAAACGGATGTTTGATCTTACCGAAGGCCTCATAAAAAGAGGATACACTAATAAACAGATTAAAGGTATTTTGGGACAAAACTTTAAACGTGCGTTCACAGAGATCTGGGCCGATTAGTTAATCACTCAATCATTAGTTAAGGAGAATTAGTTATGAAGAAGTTCTTACTATTTATTTGCGTTCTTTTTTCCACAGCGGTGGCTCAACCTTCAGGTTATGATATCGTTCTCAAGGGCGGCCGCGTAATGGACCCTGAGACCAATTTCGATGATGTTAGAAATGTAGGAATTAATGGTGATCGAATTGTTGAAATCAGCTCAAGTGAGCTCAAAGGCGATAAAATCATCGATGTATCAGGTTTAGTTGTGTCTCCTGGTTTTATTGATCTCCATGCCCATGGCCAAACAAATGACGCACATCGTTATCAGGTAAGGGATGGAGTAACCACAGCTTTGGAACTGGAGGGAGGAGTAACTTTCTTGAGAGAATGGATAACCGGGAAAACAGGAAAAACCATTGTCAATTTCGGCGCCACAATTCCTCATGGCAGCTTGAGGACAATGGCTATGGACAAATATCAAAAGGATGTAAGAAAAATTCAGAAAACTTTAAATCAAGAAGGTTTTGACAGTCCTAAAGTGGAAGAAATGATGGCATTATTAGGAAAGAGTTCCTATGAATCATTATCTAATGCTGAAATGGAAAAAACCAATGAATTGATGCTTCAATATCTTGAAGATGGTGCACTTGGGATTGGTATCCCCGTTGGTTATTACCCGGGCGCCACAGCGGGTGAAATATTTTCAGTATATAAATTTGCTGCTGAGCGTGAGGTCCCAGTTTACTCTCATACGCGTGGTTTCGGCTTGGCAGGTATACAGGAAGCCATTGCCGATGCTACAACATCCGGCGCTTCTCTTCACATCGTTCACGCAAACAGTTTATCATTAGGGGAAATTGAAACAACACTTAACATAGTTAGCTCAGCCCAGAAAAATGGCTTGGATATCACTACTGAAGTTTATCCCTATACCGCAGCATCCACTTCCTTGCAATCAGCAATTTTTGATGAAGGGTGGCAAAACTTGTTGAGCATTACATATAAAGACTTGCAATGGGAGGCGACAGGCGAGAGATTGAATAAAAAGACCTTTAACAGATATCGTAAGGAGGGTGGTACAGTCATTATTCATATGATGAAGTCAGATTGGATAATGAAAGGAGTAAGTCATCCAGTTACGATGATTGCATCAGATGGAATGCCTTATGCAACGGGCGCTCACCCCAGAACAGCCGGTACTTTTTCAAGGGTTTTAGGGAAATATGTCAGGGAAGATCAAGCATTAGATTTAATGAAGGCATTAAAGAAAATGACCATAATGCCAGCAAAACGGTTGACAGGCGCAGCACCTGGAATGCGGAATAAAGGTCGCATGCAGGTTGGTTCAGATGCTGACATTACAGTCTTTAATCCCAAAACTGTTATTGACAAAGCTGATTTCAAAGGATTGAAATTTTCCGAAGGGATTGAATATGTCTTGGTAAACGGAACGTTTGTTGTTAGTGAAGGCAATAATGTGGAAAATGTTTTTCCGGGTCGCCCCATTTTAGGCAAATATCGAAAGTGACACATTGAGTATTACAACTTAGGTTGAAAAGGTTTATATCACAGTTGGCCACGTTATGGAAAAATGAGAATTTAAAAGGGTCTTGATAAAATGAAGTATTTTTGCTTTGTGCTTTATTTTATAATTAATTCGACACATCCTTTGTTTGCAACAAATTCTTCAGACCGGTTAATGAACCCAGCTGTAGTGGAAGCGTTTTTTGATGGAATTATTAATACCCATATGAAAAGTAATAACAGTCCTTCTGGTACTATAACCCTTTAAAGGATGAGTTAACATGGAGCAAGGATGAGGAATCGAATGGAGGAAGGTTGCTACCAACCGATAAAGCAGAGATTAAGGATTGGGGTGAACCACTAAATTCACCATAGGCGAAAATTCACATTATCAGTACGACTGAACAATAAAGATGAAACGAACACCCACCTTGGGCTTAGTGTTTTTGGTTCTTTTCCTGTTTGCCTGTAGCAAGCAGGGCGAAAAAGTGGAGGCCAATAAACCCACTGAAGATTTTAAGGTACGGGTTGACCGGTTCGCCGATCTTGAGATTCTTCGGTACCAAGTACCCCAGTTTGAGGATCTCTCT
>PCAX01000049.1 GCA_002730795.1 Chloroflexota bacterium | reverse complement strand
GACAAGTCCAATATATCTTCGGGTGACAACACCATAAAATAATCCTGAAACCTATCCATAAAGAGATCTACAAATTTTTCTCTATGGTCTCCTAAATAAAGAAAAACAAATTTCTCCTCGCCAGAAATTGGATTATTAATAAAATTGTTAAGAGGATCATCGGGCCGCACAATAATTCTTTTGTCTTCTGGAACATCCATGTGACCGTGGTCGCTCGTAAGTAAAAACGACACTTCTCCAAACATGTTATTAAAGAAATCAACCAGAGTATTTTCTAGGTACTGAAGTTTTGAAGCAGTTTCAAACGATTCACATCCGGTTTGATGGGTAACAAAATCGATATCAGACCAATATATATAGGTAAAGGTACGATCTTTAGATTCTTTTATACGGTTTTTTGCCATATATAAAGCGTCAGAGAGATTATCATAGGGCATCATCCTACCGTTACTTATCCATTGGGTCACCGGAGAGTTTTGGTATTCTTTCGGAACCAGGAACACATAATCAAGCTTGTATTCAACCACTAAAGGTCGCTCTAAAAACACGGAATCAGGTCTCACATTTAGATCAAGCAAGTTTTTTGAATCTCTAGATCGTTCCCATTTAAGAAGCGTCGCAGGTTCTTTTATATTATCTAAGTAAGTTTTCCACCCAAGATCGCCATGCCTCCCTGGCCATGTGCCCGTAGATAAAGAAAGAAGGTTTGGGCCCGTGGAAGAAGGAAAAACGGAATTACCCGTTTTCCATAAATTACTCCTTATAAAAGAATTTTGAGACATTCGGTTAACGAAATTCATACCCAATCCATCAACTAACAACATCAAAAGATGATCACTCGAGTCGAATTGTTCCAATAACTCAAGGACGTTTTTATCAATTGTTGGCGTAAAATTACCTGCGAAGTGACTTATAGCATGAGCAATTGAAATTTGATTGGTTTGGTGATTTAAAGGTGCAACTAAGCTCCCTGTCTTCACTAACTTGTGGAAAGTTTCTATATTTTTCATTATGTTTTACTAAAAAACGGATTTTTACTATTTTACAACTATGAATAATGCAACGTTGCTTTTCCTAGGTACTGGCACGTCAGAGGGCGTTCCAAGGGTTTCCTGTCTTACGCATCCTGAAAAACATTGTGAAGTATGCCATGATGCCATTAAAGTTGGGTCTCCTAATCGCAGAAGAAATACATCCATATTAATAAGTAAAACATTGAAAAATAAAAAAAAGTTAAATGTTTTAATTGACGTGGGAAAATTTTTTTACGAATCTTCGATGAATTGGTTTCCTCCAAATACAATAAAAACTATTGACGCCATAGTATTAACTCACTCTCATGCGGATGCCGTTGGAGGTTTAGACGATCTACGTGATTGGACTAATAACACACAGAACATTATAAACGTGTATTTGCGAAAAACTGATTTGGTGTCAATTTCTCGGAGTTACGACTATTTAGTAGACCGTTCGAAACAAACTGGTGGTGGTGGTGTAGCCAACCTGAAATTCAACGTTATAGACCATAACCCATTCGAGGTTTGTGGAATAAAATTCACACCATTACCTGTTATACATGGTCCAACCCAACTGGCAAATGGATACAGATTTGGGAATGTAACATATATTTCAGATACATCCTCAATACCTTCCGAAACCCAAAAGTTAATAAGTGGTAGCGAAATACTTATCCTTGACGCTCTGCGACCACGGAAAACACATGGAACTCACTTCACTTTAGAGGAAGCTATTGCATTCGCTCGAACGGTAAAACCTAACAAGACTCTCTTCACTGACGCTGCCCACGATGTGAATCACGTTCAAATTAACGATTATTTAAAAAAAATTCTTTGGGATGAAAACCTGGATATGCAATATGCTTATGACGGTCAAAAATTACAAATAAAACTTTGATCACAATCACTCATTAGACTTTTTTGAATTTCTATAAATTTTCATTACTTTATCGTCTGGAGGGTAATATTTTCCGGGGGTTAGATTTTCCTTATCCAATCGACGTCTTATCCATTCTTCTAAGTCGTCATATTCTATAGCTTTAGGCGCTATTAACGGCGCTACAATTCTTGGTATAACTACCACACCATCATCGTCAGCTACAAGATAGTCACCAGGGTTCACTAAAACGCCGTCAACATTTATGGCGTCATTTGTTGAATAGGGCGTACCGATTCTAGTTCCCAAATTGGAGGTTTTTCCATAACCCCATAAGCCTATACCATAGTGTTGAACTGTATGCATATCCCTTATACCACCATCACATATAAGGCCATCAATGCCTCGTTGCTTTAATCGCAAAAATTTAATATCACCACCAATGGACATTATTTTGTTTCTCATTGATTCCATCACAATCACGTCTCCAGGACCCGCTAATTCGAAAGCAGCAAATTCAGGAGATTCATTGCCTCCGGGTTTTTCGGCTGTATTATCAGGTCTTGCAGGAAGAAATCGTACAGTCACCGCTCTAGCTACAAGTCGCAATCCAGGATTCATAGTCACAACATTAGGCATATAAACGTATCGGGGATCATAGCCATTTCTAGCAAGCACATCTACCACTGCGGTCGAATTAACTTTTTTCAGTTCATTTATAACACCTTCATCAAGTACATGATCAGGGGTTTCTCGAATGATTACCATAAACGCTTCCAGTGTCCATATCAATATGGAAAACTTAAATCAATCTTCTAAATCGTGAAGATGCCCAACTACTATATATATCCTACAATTGCAACGCAATCGATCAGACGTTAATTTTTCTTCCCAATGTATTAATCCCATCTGTACTATAATGCATTATTTTAAATGGTCGTAGAATGGTTTTATCTTCATTTAACCTTGCCAATCCTAAAAACGTGTTGTGCATGTCGTAAAGCCTTATAGTTTCTTTATTCTCGAAAAATGATACGTTATGATGAAATTTTCTTTTGATACTTTGTCCATGACATACCATGCGAGACTCATTATCTGTAAGGCTCAGTTTTGGTAGATATTGGACAGTGTAATCTGCAGGTAATATCAGATCATCAAGTTGGTTCATTAGTAGCGCCTGTTCACAATCCTTTATAGAGTAAGAGTGTTCAATTTTAAAGTTTCCAGTCATAGTCCGATGTAACGCCGACATGTGGGTAGGTACTTTTAATATAATTCCAATATCGTTTGCAAGAGACCGTGCATAAAACCCTCTGGAACAAGTAACGTCTAAAGTGAAATTAGGCGGGTTATAATTAATCATTTTGATCGACGTGATGGTTATGTTCCTTGGTTCTCTTTTTACTATTCCTCCTTTTCTTGCTATCTCATATAATCTTCGACCCTGATATCGTAAAGCAGAATACATAGGTGGAATTTGTTGTATTTTACCTTTGAATTTTGATATCGCACCACAAATATCCCGTTCTTCTATTAGACCCCATTCTCCACTATGTAAAACTTTTCCAGTTGAATCATATGTTTCCGTGGAAGTTCCCATAGTTACAGTGATTACGTAGCTTTTTTCGCTATCCAACAAAGAAGATATCAGTCTGGAGGCACTTCCCAATGATATGGGCAAAACCCCTGTAGCGATTGGGTCAAGTGTTCCTCCATGCCCTACTTTTCTTTGTTTAAAAATTTGACGAATTTTTCTTACAACATCGTTTGATGTCCAGCCTATCCCTTTATTTATGTTCAAAAACCCGCTATATATCGTAAATTCCTCAATTATTTATTATCGCTGGCTATGGCATCACTAATTAACGTATCCATTCGTAGCCCATCATCGATATGAGAATCAATAAAAAACGTAAGTTTAGGAATTCTCCTAATCCTAACTCTGCCGGAAAGAAGTTTCTGCATTTTACCACTAGCTGCACTTAGTGCTTTCAAAACATCGTCCGAAGTTTGTTCATTTAAAAAAACACTAATATATACGCTAGCATTTGCCAGATCAGGAGATGTCGATACTTCTGTAACGGATATAACAGAAGACAAACGAGGATCAGAAAGGTCTGTCGAAATTATTTCGCCTAAAATCTTTCTTATAGTGAAATTAATTCGGTCTAGTCGCCTGTTCAATGGTTATAAATACTACTCATAAAATTTAATTACTCAGTTACTAATTCATATGCTTCCAATATGTCTTGTTCCTCGTAATTATGGAACCCATCAATCATTACACCTCCCTCAAAATTGTTTGCCAGTTCCCTAACATTTTCCGAAAGGTGTTTCATAGAAGTTATCGCCCCTTCATGTAAAATTTCTCCAGACCTGATTACTCTTAGCCGAGAATTCCGTTTAAATATGCCGTCAGTTATTCTAATACCAGCAATACGTTCTCTCTTGCCTCGAGGAAATATTTCTTGAACTAAAGCATGCCCTGTAACAGATTGTTTGTAAGAAGGATCCAGTAAGGATTTAGCAGAATTCCTTATGTCGTCAACAAGATTGTAAATAATATCATATAAGCTAATTACAATATTATGGTTGTTGGCTAAACTTCTTGCTCCTTGATCAGTTGATGTTTCAAAACCTACTATCATCGCGTCAGATGCAGACGCCAACATAACATCAGATTCGCTTACAGAACCTGCAGCCGATCTTAAAATTTTTACCTGCACATCGGAATCTGATAGTTGGATAATCGCTCTATTTACAGCATCAACGCTACCGTACGTTCCAGTTTTTATAACCAACCTAAGTTCTTTTGCATCAGATGAGTGGACTCTCCTAAGAACCTCTTCCATAGTAGTTTGTGATTTATTTTCTTGTCTAGATCTTGAATACTTCTCTCTTGAAGCTACGATTTCTCTCGCCGTCCTATCATTTTCTACGACATCAAACTGATCACCCGAAAGTGGCATTGAGTTTAGACCTAATATTTTTACAGGAGTGGAGGGACCAGCCTCTAAAATGTTTTTTCCAAATCCATCAACCATTGTCTTTATTCTTCCCCTTGTCGTTCCAGAGATAATATAGTCACCAACTCTGATTGTTCCAGATTTAACCAAAATTGTTGCCATAACTCCTTTTGACTTTTCAACCAATGATTCTATTACAACACCAACTCCAAACCTTTCTGGATTACCTTTCAGTTCTTCAATTTCCGCAACTAAAAGCAATGAATCGAGCAATGAATCAATCCCGTCTCCCTTTAGTGCTGAAATCTCAACCGAAACAACATCTCCACCGTAATCTTCAACGACGATATCATGTTCAGCAAGCTGCCCCTTAAGTCTACCTACATCAGCACCAGTAGCATCAATTTTATTTATAGCTATAACCATCGGAACACCTGCTGCTTTTGAATGATCAATAGCTTCTATAGTTTGAGGCATAACGCCATCGTCAGCAGCAACTACCAAAATCGCAATATCAGTAACCTGTACACCATTAGCTCTCATCGAAGTAAATGCTTGATGTCCAGGAGTATCAATAAATGTTAATTTTTTTTCTTTATATAAAGTTTGATATGCCCCAATACCCTGAGTTATGCCACCAGCCTCAGAATCAACTACGCTTTCGCCACGAATTCTATCTAAAAGAGTTGTCTTACCATGGTCTACATGCCCTAAAACCGTGATGATTGGGGGTCTTGTTATAGCATTATCTTCAGTAAGAGAATCATCTACACCTATCTTTGAATCTATGTTACTGCTTTCCTTCTCTTTTGGTTTTAAAACACCAATTTCAAATGACGCTGCAACTTTGGCGGCAACATCAAATTCAATCGTTTCATTAACCGTGGCCATTATTCCAAGGCGCATCAAAGATTTTATGGTATCCACATTAGACTGAGAAATGATTAACGATAATTCCCCTACCGTCATTATCGGTGGGAGTTCAACAGGCCCTACTACAATTTCCTGTTTAGTATCGGAACTAATGGTAGAAACATCTGAATTCTGTTTAAATTTCCGTCGTTTATCTAGTTTTTTATTATTTCTTGGCATTAAAACTTAGCATTCCCTATCTTCCGAGTTCATTCTAATACGATCAATTATTTCTTTTTGGTAATCATTATCAAGAGCAACCTTTAATTCTCTCTCTAGGGAGACAGAAAAATTCTCACTCCATCGCATATGTTGGATATTATCACAGAGGTATACTCCCCTACCGTCAGACCTACCCGTAGGGTCGAAATCTACGGTACCATCAGGAAATCTAACAATTCTATTCAATTCACGCTTCGGTTTTTTACATTTACATAAAATGCAAGTTCTGAACGGAATGTTACGCGTTTTAGACAGTTTTTGTGAACCTTTCTATCTAACGTTTGCCACGCTTACCTTTCGCTGGTCGTGAATCTGCTGCAGTCTTTCTTATAGGTTTACTACGATCGTAACCAGAGATATCTTCTGCAAACCTTATTATACCTTCGTCAGCAGTAGATTTTTTACCGATTTCCCATAAATCATCTGAAGATACATCTAATGTTTCCACCACTGTTTCAGTTGTTTCTTGACGCTTTCTTTCTTCTTTTTCTAAGTCAGCAAGTTCTTGTTCCAGTGCCAAAAGTTCATAATCCACATCTTCAACTAACTCTTTTTCAAGACCTTCAATATCTGTTTTTGGACTATCAGTATCTGTTTTTGGACTATCAGTATCTACGTCTTCAATAAGGTCTTCCATAACAGGTTCTGATAATTCTGATTCGATTTTATTAGATTCCTCATTTACATCATGAGACTTATCAATTTCAATCTGAACAGATGGCTGTATATCTATCTTCCAACCAGTTAAACGCGCAGATAATCGAGCGTTTTGTCCCTCTCGACCAATTGCAAGGGACAGTTGCTTATCTGGCACTAATACAAGAGCTGAATTATCTTTTTCATTAATTATTACGTTTTCAACAGACGATGGGCTAAGTGAATTTGATATGTAAGTAACTACATCTTCATCCCATTCAATCACATCAATCTTTTCACCTAGAAGTTCATTTACAACATTTTGAATTCTAATACCTCTTAATCCTACACACGCCCCCACAGCATCCACTCCTTCTTGGGTAGAAATAACTGCAACTTTAGATCTAGAACCCGGATCTCTGACAATAGCTTTAATCTCTACTACCCCGTTAAAAATTTCGGGAACCTCAATTTCAAAGAGGCGTCTTAATAAATCCGGATGCGTTCTCGAAACCAGAATCTCAGGCCCACGAATACTTCTCCCTACTTGGAGTAAATAAAATTTCAGCTGCTGCCCAGGTCTATAGCGCTCATATTGGGATTGTTCCTGTATAGGCATCGAAGCTTCCGATTTACCTAAATCAACCACAATTCTCTGGGATTCAATCCTCTGGACTGTAGCAGTAAGTATCTCACCTTCTCTATCAGAAAATTCATCAAAAACTATATCTCTTTCAGCTTCACGCAGTTTCTGGAGTACCACCTGTTTAGCTGTCTGAGCAGCTATTCGCCCTGGAACATGTTCCAAGGAACCTGTAATGATGTAGTCTCCAGATTTAACTTCATGACCCATGTCGGCAGCTTGTTCAACAGTTAATTCCATAGCAGGATCTTCAACTTCATCAACAATACGCATTACCGTATGTAAAGCAACTTCACCTTTCTCCAGATCAACATCTACCTCAACATCTTGACCACCGGCGAGAGGGTCCCTGCGATACGCTGCCGAGAGAGCAGCCTTAACCACTGAAATCACCGAAGATTGCGGAAGATTCCGTTCAGCAGCCAACTGAGTGACAACCAGCAAAAGATCACTCTTCACTATTGGAACCTCCGTATAAATTTCTATTATCTAAACAAAAAATAAAGTGGGACCCGCCCACTTTATCAAAGTAAAGCTCTTTACACACTGAGCTAAACTTGGTCCCAATTCTAACATGTATGAGCACATCATACATTCATTTAATGACAACTTTACAAGGAATGTATCTTGAACCTGTTATCTCATAATAAAGGTAATAAATCAAAAATCTTATCTTGAATTTCATCTAATGAAATCAACTCAAAATCTTTATTTTTACGCAGTTTAATTTCGACTGCATTCATTTTTATACTCTTAGAACTTACGACTATTCTAATGGGTGTACCCACCAAATCAGCATCTTTGAATTTAACGCCAGGTGGTTCATCACGGTCATCAAATAAAGTATCTATACCATTATCGATAAAAGATTTGTACAATCTTTCAGCATTACTTATAACATTTTTATCATGTAAATTGATCCCTACTATATACACTTCAAATGGAGCAATAGCTGCAGGTAAAATCATACCATTTTCATCATTGTTCGCTTCAATCACTGCAGCCAATAATCTTCCAACACCTATACCATAACATCCCATTTGAACATGTTTTTGAATTCCATTTCCATCGGAAAAAGTAGTATCCAGCTTACGTGAATAAGTTGTGCCTAATTTAAAAACATGTCCGACTTCTATTCCTCTTCTCTCCTCAAGAACAACTTTCTTACCCTTAGCTGTATATCCAGCTTTTGCTTCCGCAATATCTCCTATCAGATCAGCCTTGAAATCACGCGGGAAATTTACATTACGTAAATGAAATCCATTTTTATTAGCACCTGCAAAAAAATTAGTTCCCATAGTGATTGAGTCATCCACAACACTATAAAACTTATCCAATTCCACCGCGGAAACATACCCAGGGATGATACCTGAAGATTGAGCTTCTT
>PCAX01000048.1 GCA_002730795.1 Chloroflexota bacterium | reverse complement strand
GGTAATTTCCCAGTTATATATACCCAAAGTGAATACGCAACTACAGTCTTTCACACCTGATGTTCTATATCAATAAGGTTCTATATCTTTCTTATTAAAACCGTGTTCCTGTAAGGCGCCAATCGGCAAGTAAATTTGATTTTTAAGTTCACATAATACTGAGATTAACTTTTAGAAGTCAATCAAAGGCTATGTATTTGTAGACATACATAAATGTTCATGATAATTTTTTCTCTAGACTCCAAAAAAGGACGGCGTTTTCGCGACTGTTTCTGGAGTGTCACTCGATGAAAAAATATCTATTCTACGGGGAGCTTGCCTAACAATGGACCCTCAATCGCTCACAACGGACCAGTGGGCACAGGTTAGTTTTAGTTTGAAGATGCTATGGTTAGCCCTAGCCTGTTCCCTCATCGCTGGTCCGAGCCTTCTTTTCGCCCACGCAATAATACCTTCAGCAGTTGATACAAACACAATTCCAAAAAGCTGGACCAAAATAAGACCCATGTTATATGCAGTTGGATTGCTTGCAGTTGTGGGTATTTTGATATTTTTTTATTTATTTATAAACCATTTAGATTTTTTGAAAGCAAGTTACCCGCGTTGGTGGCAGTAAACGATTTATTCAATGCGATAACCACCATAATAAAATATCAAACGGAAACTATATATTTTGCAACCAAAACTCGAAAAGAAAAAAAACACGTCAAATAACTGGCTTAAGATTCTGATACCGGTACTCGCCATCGGGGGTTTGTCGGTCTTCGCTGTTTTGGGAGCCTTCGTCGCTTTTATAATAACCGCTTGGTGGGGTCAACCCATTCCAGTAATGGGTTTCGAACAAACCTTCGAACAGCCCATACATTTTCCTCATACCGTGCACGCTAGCGTTAAAGAACTGGATCATGTTTCTACTGACGGTACACCTATGACCGGTTTGGGTATGGATTGCACCTTCTGCCATAGAACCGTAACAACCCAACCCAATGCTGGTGTTCCATCGGTAGGATTATGTACGACTTGTCATAAAGTTATTGGATCCAAAGATAGTACAGAATTAACTAAACTTAGAGAAAGTGGAGGACTCTTGGACGCGGCCTCATCGCCTATTAATTGGAAAAGGGTGCACAGATTGCCTGATCATGTAAGATTTGTCCACGAATCACATATTACGTACCTGATGCAAAATCCAAACAAAATAAAAAATAGCTCGAGTGGAGTTACGGAAGGAGCTGCAGGGGTTTGTTCTACGTGTCATGGAGATGTAGCCAGCATGGAACAAGTTAAGCAAGTGGAAGCATTAAAAATGGGTCAATGCGTCGATTGCCACAGAGATAATGGAGCTCCTACTGATTGTGTGGTTTGCCATCATTGATTATTCACCAGTAAACACAAAAAATACTAATTTATGAAATTAAACAGACGAGAATTCTTATCATTAGCCGGTAAATCCGCTGCTGGTGCCGTAATTTTTGCAGCTTGCGGGCTTCCCGAAAAAGAACTCATCGTACAAAGCCCTGTCGAAATGCCTGAAGACCTCGTAAAAGGCGAGGATCAATGGTACGCCACAACAATGGGGGATTTTCCGGGTGGAGACGGGATTATTGTACGCATAATGGAAGGAAGGGCAAAAAAAATTGAGGGTAACCCTGATCACCCCATCACTCAAGGTAAATCAAATGCTCGCTACGATTCTGCCCTTCAAATGTTGTATCATCCTGATCGAATAAGGGAACCACTAAGCCGATATTCTAAAGGTGGCAACCTTAACGGAATTTCTTGGACGCGGGCTATAAAAGAATTTAAAGATGCGCTAAACACTGGTGGAAATATGACCCTCGTCACAAACCCTCTCCGTGGACACCCAGGATCTATTGCATCAAAATTTGCATCCCATTACGGTGGCGTACACATCAACTTCGATCCAATTGAACAGGGTATATTGCATAAAACTGTCGAAAATATTTTCGACCAAAAGTCATTGCCTCACCTTGATATAGGGAACGCTAAGTCTATTATGTCTTTTGGAGCGGACTGGTTGAGTACTTGGGTGTCACCAGTACAATATTCCAGATTTTATGGCTCATTCAGATCTCAGTCAGATCGAGGATACTTTATACACGTAGATCCACGTATGTCTATGACTGCCGCTAATGCAGATTTATGGTTACCTGTAAAGCCAAGTTACGAAGGGGACTTAGCATTGGGAATAGCGCGGATAATAGTTGAAGAAAAATTGACATCCGAAATCAACATAGAAGCGTACAAGAAATATTTATCTCCTGGGTTCTTGAATGGTTACCAACTAAGAGATGTCAGCCACCGAACCGGCTTACCAGAAGAAAAAATTAAAAAAGCAGCCCACATAATTTCAGAGAAAACTCCTGCAATTGTTTTTGGTGGAGGAAGCACAGAAGCACATACGAATGGCAGTTTTAACCTAAGGGCAGTATATGGTCTAAACATACTATTGGGCTCCGTTGGAGTTACCGGAGGTGTTTTACCAAACCCAAGTTCGGAAATTGACGATTTACCAGCCTCTAGTTCCGGAGCTTCAATGAAAGAATGGGAGGAAGAATTATCACATTGGCGGGCAGGTAATGTGGATACAGTGATTATAAGAGGTGTTGATTTAGCACACGGCTTACCAAATTTCTTAGGAATCGCCGAAGCGTTAAACAATGTAAAAAACGTAATCGTATTTTCTACGTTTGAAGATGACACTACTGAACTAGCCGATTTAGTTTTGCCCGATAGTACATTCCTTGAATCTTGGGGTACCGATATTCCCGAGCCTGCTCCCGGTTACCTAGTATTGAGTGTGCAGCAACCAGTAGTTGTGTCGAACTCGAGGGGATTCGCAGATGTACTGTTGGAAGTGTCCGAAGAAGCCATAGGGTCAACTCAAGAAAATATGATCACTTCAACGATAACAACCCTACAAAAGACTGGTACTGGATCCGTGAAAGCGTCAAACTCGAGGCTTTATAAAAAAGGGATCCAACAACGAGGGGGATGGTGGAATACTAATTACTCGGGAAATATTTCTGGATCTTATCGAGAATCGTCAAAAACAGGTGAAATTTCTACATTTTCAAAAACCAACAGTTTGGGCGAAGGTACTGAATTTCATTTGATTCCATTCGTTTCAAACTCCCTGTTGAATGGTCAATTGGCCCCCACCCCTTGGGCTCAGCAAAATCCTGACCCTATGTCGACTGTTGCATGGGTTACATGGGCTGAACTAAACAAATCGGAAGCTGATGAATTGAACATAGATGAAGGCGATATATTGTTAATCAAATCAACATCAGGTGAAATAGAGGCATTAGCATACCCCCACCCAGGAGTTCAACCCGGGACGATATGCATTCCAACCGGGCAAGGAAACTCCAAAAAGGGAAGATACGCCGAAAACAGAGGGTCAAACGTTTTTGCCATCCTAGCCGATAAAAAAGATTCTGAAACTGGAGCCCTGGCTTGGGCTGCAACAAAAGTAGTTGTACAAAGGTCAGGAAGAAACAAAAAAGTTGCTAAGTTTGAAGGTACTGTTGAAGCGAGACCTATAGAACCAGGCGTACCCGTCTTGGTGCTTGGATCAGGGGAGACCGCGGATGAAGCAATAACTGCTAACCACCACATTTACCAAAATCAATTTCTAAATAACAGCCATGCAGACACGGGCGTTTCACATAAAGACGACGAAACAAAAACAGATCATTAGCATGAAATTTATTAATCTATTATTGAAAAAGAAAATCGGAAGTAAGAATTGACAACAAACAAAACCGGAAAACAAAATTGGGGTATGGTCGTTGATGTAGATAAATGCACGGGGTGTCAGGCCTGTGTCCTTGCATGTCAATCAGAAAACAACGTACCAATAAATACACAAGAAAGGTTTGAACGTGGCAGGGCCATATCGTGGATAAGGGTTGAACGTTATTGGGAAGGAAATTACCCTGATGTCAAGGCCAGATTTATTCCTATAATGTGCCAACACTGCGAAAATGCTCCATGCGAACCCGTGTGCCCCGTTTACGCTACCTATCATAATTCTGAAGGTTTAAACGTTCAGGTATATAACCGATGTGTAGGAACGAGATATTGTGCAAATGGTTGTCCTTTCACTGTAAGATTCTTCAACTATTGGGAACCCGTTTGGCCTGAATCATTCCGTAATCACTTGAATCCGGATGTCACGGTACGAAGTCGAGGAATAATGGAAAAGTGTAGTTTTTGTGTACAAAGAATACGGCGAGGAGTCCGAACAGCTAAAAAAGAAAATCGTGACTTAATAGACGGAGAGATACAAACAGCCTGTAGTCAAGCCTGCCCTACTTCAGCATTAGTTTTTGGAGATCTTAATGATAATAACAGCGCTGTTTCAAAAATGAAACATGACGAGAGAACCTACAAATTACTGCCACATTTGAACCTGGACCAAAATGTTGTTTACTTAGCCAAAGTGGACCCAGAAAAAAAGATTGAATCTCATTCAGTAGAGTCCGGATCACATGATTAAAAACCCTACAGTAGAAATGACAGACGAAAAACATTTACCACAAGCGAATGTACCTTTTGATCAAATCGCTAAAGATCTGGTGCGTACGACGACGCACGGCGGAAAAACAATAAGGCGAGTTTCAATAATTTTAGGGGTTTTATCTATAGTAGGTATCGTAGCGTTAATAGTAAAACTTATAACTCAACGTGATGACAGTACCCAGTGGGGTTATGTTGCTGCTCTAGTTTCCTTTCTTCTTACGGTCGGAGGCGGGGCCCCGATGGTAGCGATAGCTCCAGTGTTAGCTAAAGCAAATTGGGTTAGACCGATAACTAGAATATCGGCTATTTTTTCACTGACTGGAATAGCAACCTTGATAATGACTATTCCGTTATTGGTTGTGCTTCCTCCATTGGTTGTAGATGGAACTAGAAGAAGATCAATTTGGTTTGAAGGACCAAATTTTTCACCCCATGTTTGGGATTACATAGGTATTTTAGGTTTAATAATTACTGGCCTAGCATTATTTTATACAGCTGCGATACCAGATTTTGCGGTGATGCGCGACCATACTACGGGTTGGCGTAAACGCGTAGGAAGAATACTGTCTAGAGGATGGATTGGCTCAAACTCTCAGTGGAGAACTTTGAGGATGAGGATAGGAATGTTTGGTACTTTTTATTTTCTTATTCTTATTTTTGTACATTTCTTGTTTTCATCCGACTTCGCGATGGGCATCGTTCCAGGATGGCGTGACGCAATATTTCCCATGTATCACTCAATCACCTCACTTCAAGGAGGGTTGGCCGCTGTAATAGCATCCCTTTGGTTTATAAGGCGATATTTCAAACTTGAAAAATACATTCATATTGACCAATTTTGGTCTCTTTCCAGGCTTCTTTTTGCAACCACTCTATTGTGGATTTATTTCTTCTATTCAGCTTTTATAGTGTTTTGGTATGGGAGAGGAGGTGCCGATAAAGCGTGGATTGATTTGTTGGTAAGGGGAAGTAAGGAAGGCATTGGTCCTATGGGATGGGTCTTTATTTTTGCAGGAATATTTATTTTCATAGCTCCATGGTGGTGGTTAATTTGGAACAGTGTAAGAAGAAGCATAAATGGTCCAATTATCGCTGCTTCATTAATACTTATTGGGATTATGTTGGATCGAGTTAGGATTTTTGTAACCGCTTGGTCGGTCCCCACGGAGCATATTCATGATAAATATTTGATGATTATTCCCCAAACAAGTCTGCCAAGTGGTTTAGACATTATGATTATCATCGGAGGAATATGTATTGGTTTATTGCCTATTTTGGTGATTTCGCGTGTTATACCTGTCGTTTCTATTTGGGAAATGCAACAATTCAATTTGTTATCGAAACCTGTGAAGTACATGAAAACCCATGGAGTATTGGTCGCTAAACCCGACTAGTCTTAAAGTTATGCAACAAAAAAGAAATTTAAGTCAAATTCATACGAATAAAACTCTTTTGAATGGTCAATTAAACACGCCTAAATGGTGGGCGCCGACCGTTTTAATTTTGGGTATAGCCGTAGTTATTGGATTATCCGCAATCGGTGTAATGGTTAACAAAGGTTTGGGTGTTACTGGATTATCCAGACCGGTTTACTGGGGATTATTTATTACAACTTTCGTTTTTTGGGTTGGTATATCCCACGCAGGCATAATGATTTCTGCAATCCTTAGACTTACCCAAGCTGAATGGCGACGGCCCGTTACGCGAGCTGCCGAACTCCTAACAGTGTTTTCTCTACTTACAGCATTAGCCTTTCCTTTAATACATGCTGGAAGACCATGGCGCATAATTTACTATATCATTCCATATGATTTTGCCCGAGGCATATATCCAAATATTAGGTCACCGCTAATTTGGGATCCAGTAGCCATTGGAACATATTTAACGGGGTCGACTCTGTTTTTATACATCGCTCTCATCCCTGACCTAGGCAATCTAAGAGACAGAACGACAGGTTGGCAAAACGCTTTTTACACCATATTAGCATTGGGATGGAGGGGGAACCCGAGGCAGTGGAAAATGCAGACCGTCGGAGGAATATTATTGTCGGCACTCATGTTACCTATATTCGTATCCGTTCACTCAATCGTCTCATGGGATTTTGCTATCATTCCATCTGTCGAAGGGTGGCATTCCACTATATTTGCGCCATACTTCGTGATTGGTGCAGTACATTCTGGAGTATCTGCCGTGGTAACCATGATGGCTCTTATGAGATGGCTTTGGAAATGGGACGATTTTATACGCCCAGAACACTTTGATGCACTTGCAAGATTATTGATAGTTGTGGCAACTGCTTGGCTAGGGTTTACATTTTTAGAGTTACTATTTGCAGTATACGGACTTGATGCACCTGAACTGGCACTACGCGAAATGCAGTTGTTTCAGTGGCCTTGGAATTTTTTGTTCATCATATTTATGTTAACGGCTTATATAATCCCCGTGACTATGTGGCTTTTTAAGAAAGTCAGAACCAATATCGCCCTCATGTTCTGGACATCAATACTCGTAAATATAGGTATGTGGCTAGAGCGATTCATGATTATTGTTCCTGGATTAGCCCGCAAACAACCTTTCGTCTTTACTTGGGAAGCCTACAGACCCAGCGGTCTTGAATGGCTAATTCTAGTTTGGTCGTTTGCTTGGGTCACTTTCCTTATGTTGCTTTTTAGCAGGTTCTTTCCACTTGTACCGTTGTTCGAACAGAAAGAAAGCCAAGTATTTACTGATGACGTAAAGATAGGAAGGGCATCTGTGCCCGCAATTATTCGAGAAATTGATTAGAGGTTAGAATATGCCAAAACAAAGTTTACTAGGACTTTTCGAAAAGGCTGATCCTGCAGCTGACGCAATGGACAGTTTTAATGAAGCCGGATTCAAACTTGGATCGTTTGATGTTTTAACCGGTACACCATATCCTGAGGGTGCTTTCGGAGAACATGTACCACAGCATCGTCTATTCAGATTTCCTGCATTCGGCGCGATTATTGGATTCACTTTGGCTATATTTCTTACAGCCGGCACTCAAATCGCCTATCCGTTGGTCACTGGAGGAAAACCAATACTTTCTATTTTTGCCATGTTGATTATTATGTATGAAATGACGATGTTATCTGGAGTGTTAGCAACTGTTGTAGGAATTATTTTTGAGTCACGATTACCTAACTTGGACCCCGGTGTGTACGATAAACGTATCACAGAAGGCATGATTGGTGTGGTAATCACACTTGATGATGACTCACGCAAAAAGGATGCTGAAGATATATTAAAGAAATCAGGAGCTTTTGAGGTCAAATACTCCTGATGAAACAAAAATTAAGAATAAACAAAATTTCTTGTTTTAGACTAGGACTTGTACCGATCGCCATAGTCATTAGTTCGCTTCTTATGGGTTGTATGAAAAGCAGTGGTTTCCAAGAAAGCAACACTTACCCAGTGGAAATATTTTCGGAAATGCATTATTCCCAAGCTTATAAATCTCAAGAACCCCCACGAATAAAATCGAGTGGTTCATCTATACCATTTAAACGTTTGGCATCTGGACCATCAGAAATATTGAATGTTCCAGAGAAAGAAGAACGACAATACGACGAATTCGTCGCCAAAAATTTGTATCAGGTAAACTGCAGTATGTGCCATGGCGTAGACGCGACGGGGGGTGGCACTGTTTCTAAATACATTACTTCCGAGAGAAGCTTTTATGCCGAAAATAATGGGAAAACATATAAAGCTCCTCCTAATTTGCTTGAGTCAACGGGAAACACATTTGCTGACATTGATAGTATGATTAACTTTGTGAGAAAAGGGCAATCCGCGGGTCCTATGCCACCTTACGAAAAATTACTTAGTGAGGCAGAAATGCGGGATATCGTTACATATATATTCGGTAAGGCAAATAATAGATAATGATATAGAGGTTTGTGAATTTACCAAACCGTGTACCGTGAGGGGGCTTAGGTTTAAACAAAAGCAACCGAACATTTATTAATATGCCAACTGCAAGTAAATTATTAGTGATAATTCTTATGTTGTCTTTTTGTTTAAACGCAGGCTGCGTTCGCGAGGATGACTTAACTTTAGAACAACGGTCTTTCCAACTGTCTAAGCAAATTATGTGCCCTGTTTGCGACGGGCAAACAATTGATCAATCACAATCACAATTGTCGAAAGATATGAAAAACACAATCATAGATAAATTAAAT
>PCAX01000047.1 GCA_002730795.1 Chloroflexota bacterium | reverse complement strand
TTATTGCTTGAGAACGAATCAAGATTGGAGCGGCGGAAGGGACTCGAACCCTCGACATTCTGCTTGGAAGGCAGATGCTCTACCAACTGAGCTACCACCGCTCAAAAAAATTGACCGAAAATTTGGCTCTTTATAATTGTACATAAATCCTCATAATGATTACCGTAATAAAATATTGTCAATTTTTTTGGCGATACTATGTGCAATTATGTTTGCACCATCTCCGTTGTAATGACAACCATCCATCCTATACTCATCGCCAAGATTATCCGTGTTCATAGCGACGTGAACCGTTTCTGAATTATTAGCAATAAAAGCTTGGGTATCTGTAATGTTTGCATCTGGGCCGTTCGGATCACATTTTGAAGATTGGGTAAGTATGTAGTGAATGGGAGTATCATTTATAGATTTTGTTAGAAATTTTTGTATTTTTGAAAAATGACTAATATAATCTATACCCGTAAAGGCGTCAGATTCTCCCTGAATCCACACTACAACTACCACCTCACTGTTGTTGACATCAAACATTTCAAGTTGCGAATTGGTGAAATTCGATAAGCTGTCTTGGTGTGATAATGCCCAATCAGATACTGATGAATTATCGGCTGCTGTGTTGACAAATACTATCGGACCATGGTTTTTTAGTTTTGATGCGATATAATTTGTTATTGAACCGTTTCGTCCCGTCGATCCCAAAGCTGGTCCCGAAATTTTGAAACATTCACCGTAATATCCATTTACAAAGTTAGAAGGGACAGTAACATTCGTATTTTCTAAGTGGTTTCCAGCATTTGATTCTCCAGCGATTAATATTATTTTTGCGTTAGACGGACATTCGACTTGTTTACTTTGCGACGTATCTCGAAAACGTTTCTTGACTGGGAATTTTGCGTTTTGCCATTGGGTGAAATATTTTTCGGATGTTTCTATGTCGATGGCTACCCCTTCACCATTTCCATACATTTCGCCAAGCTGAAAATATGCCTTGATATGCCCTTGATTAGCTGCGAGTAAAAACCAAGTCCGAGATGTTTCGTAGTCCTTTAATATACCGTCTCCATTCCTGTGAGCTAATCCCAGTTTGTATTGTGAGTTTGAAAATCCCTGTTCTGCAGAAAGTCTGTACCACTTTATGGATTCAGTTTTATTGGGTTCTACCCCAATACCAAGATCATACATTTCAGCAAGATTGTGTTGAGCCCCTGGTTCACCTTCTTCTGCTGCGAACGTATACCACTTGATGGCTTCGCTAAAATTCTTTTCAATTTGATATATTGCACCTAAATTGCTTTTTGATTTTATGTGGCCCTGTTCAGCGGCAAGCATATACCAAATTTTGGCTTTTTCTAAGTTGATGTCGACTCCTTGACCAATGTGGTAGAGTATTCCGATTTGAAACTGAGCATCTTTGGAACCGGTCTCCTTTGCTACTTTGTACCATTTCGCAGCGTCTAGTATTTGATTTGTTCTTTCAGCATGAAAGTTCGCTTTTTCTGTAGCTTTAAATTTCTCTGAATAAATTTTAGATAAAGTTCCATGTGCTTTCGCGGCTGTTTCCGAGAGAGGTTCGCTTTCTATTGCTTTATTGAGAGCGTCTACCGCCTCCGCCGTATACCCGAGTTTGTACATGACAAACCCCTTTGAGAACCATGCGTTGGCGAAGGGTTTTGTCTTGGGTTCCATTTTAATGGCATCGTTTGCGAGTAACTCGGCGTTTAATAGGTCTCCAGATTTGGCGACAGCTACTGAAGATATTCCCAAAATCTGTGGATAAGCCGGATATTGATTAGCTATATACAAATGCCTGTTCTTATTTTCATTTGTGTATTCTGATGCTCCCATGTCCACAAGACCATTTGAAATTACGGCTAGAGCTAATTGGACGTCCCATTCAAATGGATCTATTTCCTCGTGCCTCATTAATACTTCCCGTGCCATTTCCGCCCATAGGATTCCTTCTTCGAAATTTTGATTTTCGGCTTCTACTTCAGCTCTCATAGAAATTGACTGAGCATGCTTGATTACAATTTTTTCATGTTCAGGGGCCATTTCACTTGCTTTTTTCATAAAGTGAAATTTATCGTAAGGGTCTGAAGATTTTTGGGCCATTGCAGCTAACCTACTTGCATATACTCTCCTTGCGTCCCAATGAGTAATTATTGAAAATAACCCAAATGTAATTAAAATTATTATTATCAGATTTACAATTTTCTTAACAGACAATGTTTGCGGTGGTATAGCGTGGGAAATTTGTTTCGCTTTCGCAGTTTGTGGGTCAACTATTTCAAAATCTCTACCGTATGTGATTTTGTAAATAGAAAACAAAAGACCTATTAGTAGAAATAAAATAGTCAAATCTTCGATCCTGGGAACTCCAGCAATCATTTCGACGAATTTTCCAATTAAAGCAGAAAAAATCCCTATTAAAATGATGGTCATCGAAATATCTTTAGAGGGAAGCAGTCTAGTTTTTTCTAAAAATTTAATTCCAATTACAAAAATGTAACTAAGTAGGGCTATTAATATAAACAGGTTAAAAAATCCGAGTTCTATCAAGAAGTTCAGGTAATAATTATGGGCATTTTCAACGTTTGTGAGTTTACTCTGTGGCTCAATAACGAAATGAAAAGAGTAAACGAATAAATCAGGACCGACGCCAAAGATTGGTCGTAGTGCTTTAATCACGTTTGTTTCAGTACGAGGTGTATCCCAACTGGTTATTAACCTAATGACCCCCTTCCAAATTTGGTACCGTCCCGTCATACCTCCACTTATGTCAGTTAAGTTGTCCGTTCTTTCCATATTGGTTAGTTCTGTCACTGAGCGTGCGAATCTATATGTCGGAATTTCATTTGCTTTACTGCCTGATAAAATCGAGAACACAATTACTACTATGGCTGCTATAACTAATGTAGGTATGAATCTAAATACGTGATTTTTCGTGAAAATTTTTGTTCGGTAAAGAATGATTGAAAAAAATGCCATCGATACTAATAAGCCGACCCAAGGACCTCTTGTCGCTGTGATCCATAACATAGACAATTCAATACCGACTATGATTCCAATCAGGATCACACCATACCACCTAGATAGTTTACTGAACAAAATGGCTGAAAGCGTCACAGGTACCATCATTGCTATAAACGAGCTGAAATTTATAGTATTGCCAAAAGTTGAGTGAACTCTATCTGTATTTTCTTTGAATTCTATGGGTGAAAATCCTAAAGTTTCAGCCATTCCATATACGCATGTGAATAACGAAAGTGTTATCAGTAGAAGATATAATGATCGTATGGACTTTAGGTTATTGAATAGATGAGGAACAATAACCATTATCATTATTACTGTTAGTAAATCATAACCGCTGTATCCGGTCCGTGAGTAACTGGCACCAAAAAAACTTAAATAGGGTATAGGAGAAAGAATGGTCGAACATATTATCCCGAAGACCAATAAAATACTAATCAACCCAAAAAGTTTGATTGGGTTTCTTACTATTTCTAATAATGATCCGTTAAAGTAATCGTTATCGAATAAATTAACATTTCCTAGAATGAATTTGTGTATTAATAAGATGACAATACACAAAATGACGAAGATGTGAAGGAAATACGTTTTTGGTTCGGAAAAACTGAAAAAAGAGTAACCAATAGGGATATAAACTATCGTAAGCGTGATGGCTAAAAAGAAAATATATCTGGATAGTGCAATCATTATAGATAGTATTTTATATTGTAAATATGGGTAAAAATATATTTATAACTGGTAGTGCTGGATTTATAGGCAGCCATACAGTGAAACGTGCTATTAGTGATGGGCATATGGTGGTTGGCATTGATAATCTTGAAGAAACCTATGATTCAAAAATAAAGCGTATGAGAATACAGGAACTGAGTGGGCTGAAAAATTTTGAATTTGTGTTAGGAGAAATTGGGGATAAAAAACTTGTGGCGAGCATTATAAAAAACAACGATATAAATTGTGTAATTAATCTTGCAGCAAAGGCTGGGGTTAGAACATCTATTTCGCAACCTTTGAAATACTATCAAACAAATTTGTTGGGAACTTTGAATATTTTGAACGCCCTGAGTAGTAATCCAGAAATAAAGCTTATCCAAGCTTCTACTTCTAGTGTTTACGGTCGATCCTATAAAAAATTTGTTGAATCTGACACTAACCTTAAACCTATTTCACCATATGCTGCTAGTAAAAAAGCTGCTGAGGAATTGTGTTACGTATATAACAGTTTATACGGTAATAAGATGACTATTTTCAGGTTTTTTACAGTTTATGGTCCAATGGGCAGACCTGACATGAGCATATTCCGGTTCATTAAATGGATTTCAGAGAACGACACCGTAAGGATTAACGGGGATGGGATGCAGGAAAGAGATTTTACCTATGTCGAAGATGTGGCAAGAGGGATTTTGGCGGCTGTAAATTCAGATTGGGATTACGAAATTATAAATTTAGGATCCGATCAACCACACTCTATAAATACTGTTATAGAACTCATTGAAAAACAATTAGGAAAAAAAGCAAACAGACAACATCTCGATCCAGATCCGGCCGATGTGCCTTTCACTCAAGCTTCCACCGATAAAGCCCATCAACTACTTGATTGGCTGGTTACTACTAATTTACATGACGGTATTGAAAAGACATGTGTGTGGTACAAAAAAAATAGAGATTGGGTTTCAACTTTAGACCTACAAGTAGAAAAATTTTCAAAGCAATGACGATTAGTGTTAGAGGTATGCAATCAAGATGAATCCAAAATCCATGTGTGTTGTTGGTATGGGTTACGTGGGTTTACCATTAGCGGTTGCCCTTTCAGATCACTATGATGTAACAGGATTTGACGTATCCAATCGAAGAATCATCTCGTTAAAAGAAGGTATAGATACGAATATGATCATCAGCTCAGAAAGTTTGTCCAAATCTGATATTGACTTTACTGATAAAGCGGACTGTTTGCAGAGGGCAGATATGATTATTGTAACTGTGCCCACCCCCGTTAATTTAGATAGTTCCCCAGATGTTAAATATTTAAAGAAGGTGAGCGAAACGATTGGAAAACAACTGGCTTTAGTTGATCGTAACCACTTAAAATGCCCAATAATTTTGTATGAATCCACAACATACCCTGGTTGTACTGAAGAAGTTTGTAAACCGATCATCGAAAAATATTCTCACCTCAAATGTGGTGAAGGTTTTAGACTTGGATACTCCCCCGAAAGAACTAATTTTGGCGATTCAGAACATGATCTGAGTTCTGTTGTTAAAGTTGTTTCTGGGCAGGACGATCAGACCACTGAAGATATTGCTGCTGTCTATTCAACCATCATAGGAGCTGGAGTTTATATGGCTCCGAACATAAAGACTGCTGAAGCCGCTAAATTAATTGAAAATGTCCAAAGAGATTTGAATATAGCACTAGTAAATGAATTAGCCATCGTTTTTGATCATTTGGATTTAGACTCAACGGAAGTTTTTAAGGCAGCAGCTACAAAATGGAATTTTGTTCCATTTAAACCAGGTTTAGTTGGGGGTCACTGTATTCCTGTAGATCCATATTATTTAACTCATGTGTCAACAGAATCGGGATACGTGCCAAAAATTATATTGGCCGGGAGAGAAATAAATGATCAAATGTATCAATTTATCGGAAAAAAAATCAACAATTTATGCCAAACTAGGTTGAAAAACCCATCTAAGCCAATTGAAGTTTTGGTTTTAGGTTTTTCGTTTAAGAAAAATATATCTGACACCAGAAATTCCCAAGTTCCAAATTTAGTTCGGCAATTGACCGATTATGGGTATAACGTTTCCGTAAATGATCCCGTTGTTGGTTCTGATTATTTCCGTAACTCAGAGTTTACATATTATGAAGGCAATGAAAAATTATATGATGTTGTCATTTTTTCCGTAGATCACGACACTTACGTAAAAATGGGATACAAAGCCCATTTTAGACATTTGAAGAAATTCGGGTTATTTGTAGATATAAACGCCACATTCCATAGATATAAACAACGTTTTAATGATTTCTCTTATTGGTCTCCGTGAAACTTTTCAATGAATAAAAAAAAAGTTGTTTTTTTCCTTTACGCGAACACCCCTAACCCAGCTTTGATCGAACGGGCTATGGTAGCGGAGGAGGCGGGATTGTTCAAATCATTTGTTGTTTATTGGGGCCGAAAAAATTCAGATATATCTATCCCTTTTTCGAAATTATTGCCCGACGATAGATTTTTAGAAATAAAGTTGGGTGATCCTAGAGGTAACTTTTTTAGAAGAATTTATCTGTCCTTAAAATTTTCAGTCGCTTTGCGGGCTAAATTAAATGATTATTCCCCAAACGTAATATATGCAGTGAACTCTGATATGTTGGGTTTATGTTGGGTTGCTAATTTGCTTCGTGCCCCCATACCGGTTGTTTACGATTTCCAAGATCAAAAAGGGGAGTACCTAAACATAATATACAGGAAGCTATACCGTTTATCTGCTTCTAATGTTACGAAAGTGTTTATAAGATCCAGAGGCTTTTTACACCAAATAAAGACCAACAAACTTTTTAACAAAAAAGTACCGGTAAGTTACTTTGCCGAAGCACCCATGAATTGGACCCTGACGAAAAAGAATTTCCCTAAACCCGGACAAAAACTTGTGCTGGGTTATTTTGGAAATATACGCGGAAAATTACAGATTTATTCCTTACTGACTGCCGTCGGGAAATTGAATTCAGAAGGAAGGAAAATTGAAGTCAAATTTGCTGGAGTTGGATCTGAGGCTGCTTGGATAGGGGATTTGTCAAAAAAACTAGATTACGTTCATTACCTAGGCCCTTTTGATTACTTCAAGGAATATAGTGATCTTTTTATATCAGCTGATCTAGTTTTTGCAGTCTATCCGACTGACTTGGCTAATAATAAATTTCATGAGGCCAGAAGATTTCACGAGTCCATTGCCACTGGGGTTCCGTTGATAGTAAGTTCTGGTACTTATATGGCGAAAAGAGTTACTACTTTGAACGTCGGCTGGACAGTCAAGGAAGATTCTAGTGATGAAATGTACGAAATACTTGAGCAAATATTAGACGACCCAAAGATAATTCGAGGAAAACGTTTAACAAAAGCGCTGAGGAAAGAACATTTAATTGAACATTATGCTGACGAATTTATCGATGCACTAAACAAAGCGTAAAAAAGGACTTACTACCTTTCGGTAATTTTATCTATAACCCTTTTCCATTTCATACTGACCGACTCATCTGTAAATCTGCTAGAAGATCTTAAACCGGCTTGAACCATATTTTTTTGTTGCGTTGTATTTTCTGTAATTTCCATTATGGCTGACGCCAAAGCATCTGAATCTCCAACAGTAACTAAAGTACCAGCCTCACCATTTAATAAAGTATCCCTTGGGCCTTCAGGGCAATCCGTAGAGATTATGGGTACTCCTATTGCTTGCGCTTCGATTATTACGTGTCCTGGACCTTCCCATTTACTTGTTGATATAACCATATTAGCCCCTTTCATGTATTTGTATGGGTTTTTTTCGAACCCAGGCATTTGTATGTGATCTTTGAGGTCTAATTTGTCAATTAATGTTTCTAGCTTTCTTCGTTCTTCTCCTTCTCCCAAAATCAACAATCTGAAATTGCCTTGTTTTTTTATTTTGTTAAACGCTGTGATTAAAGTGGAAAAATCTTTTTGCCTAGTGAGTCTTCCCACCGATAATATGGTCGAAACCTTACTGTTTGCATACCATGGATGTACAACATCATCCAAAGATTTTTCCATAATCGAATCGTCTATCACGGGGTTGGGTATAATTTCGAATCGTTCTGTTGAAATTTTTGAAATGGAAGAAGCTACTTCAGCCACACCTTTGTTTGGTGCAATAAAAGCTGAAGCCTGTTTATAGACTTTTCTCCAAAGTACAACCCTTATAGGAGAAGTTTTTGGTAGTCCCCCCATACTAATAATTAATTTTGAATCTGTTCCTGTCATCATATGAGCTAAAGCGGTTGGGCCAGTTAACATCCGTACAATCAATATATCCGGTTTATTGGATTTAAGATAAAAGGGTAAACGAATAAATATCCCAAGACTTACAAAAAAAGACCAAACACGGTAACTGAGCCATGAAGATAACCAGCGAAACGTAGGGATATATGGGAATGCTTTTTTTATTCCCAGGTCTACTATTTTTACTCTTGATGTTTTCTCTTGAAGATTTTTCCATTCCCCTTGACAATCGATTAGTTCAACATCGTAACCCAACTTAGAAAGAGCAATACTTAACCTTGGTACAACAGATGCTTCCCCTATCGTGTCCGCGATGGGCGACATTATGGCTACTTTTGTTTTTTTTTTATTCAATTTTCTTTTTGATTGATTTTTTTTAATATCAAGTCATATTTGTCCAAGGCTAATTTCGGTTGAAATCGGTAAAGATTTTCACTAGCTGTTTTAACATAATCCTCAGCTATTTTTGAATTCGATAGAATTTCAAACATTTTTGAAGACATTGTCACATAGTCGTTCATGGGTGTTAAAGAACCAGCTTTGCCATCTAAAAGAATTTCACTCGGACCGTGAGGGCAATCAGTTGAGATCACCGGAATTTTACACGCTTGGCCCTCTATTAGTACATTTGGGAGCCCCTCATAATTACTAGATAAAACTAGCAGTGAACTCAATTTCATAAAGTCGTAGGGATTATTTACATGGCCTAGTAATTGACAATCTTCTTCTATCTTCAATGTTTTTATTAGGTTTGTTAGTGATTGTTTTTCAGGTCCGTCGCCTAAAATGATCAATTTCGCTCTCGTATTTTTATTCAGTAAAGAAAAAGCTTTTATTAACAAGGTAAAATTTTTTTCTAAAGACAACCGTCCTACTCCGAGTATAACTGGTACATTTGATATGTCGAACCAAGGATGAACACTTTTTGTGACAGGGTCGTTTTTGTACACTTTCGAGTCAAAAGTAGGGTTGTATATCAACTTGACCGTGGTCTCTTCTACGCCTAAAAATCTAATCAGTTCTTTTTTTACACCATCAGAGTTTGCTACAACCGAATCTGCAAATGTGTAGAGATTTTTAATTAAAAGTTTTGTTACGAATCTTTTAAACCAATGTATCTGTTCCAGTGAATATTGAATTGAGGTTCTTTCTGTAAAAATCAACCGGATATTTTGTCTTGATAACACTTTGGCTAAAAGAGCCGATATATTTGCAAAATGTTGGGCAGATATAACTATGTCTGGTTTGTTTGTTCTTAGATGTTGTGAGAATTTATGTATTGCAAAAAATGTTCTAGAAGCATTAATTCTATGTACCTTGGAAACAATATCTAACTGATCAGTCATTCTGCCTTTGGCCTGGAGGGTTACAACTTCTGTCACATATCCTTTATCATTAAAACCTTCTATTATCGGAATTGTGGACCTTATTATTCCGTCATCAGCGTGTGGCAGGAAAAACATAATTTTCATTCATTCAAACCTAGAACTTCGCCCCATTTACTAGCGATTAATTTTGGGTCGAATCTGATCAACGATTTATGAGCTATTTTTGCTAATTCTTTTGATTTTGATGGATTGTCCAAAAGATAAGCAATTGCACTACTAAATTTTATGTCATCTCCTACGGGCACCAAAATCCCATTTTTTCCGTTCTCCAGTATTTCGGACGGTCCGAAAGGTGCATCAGTTGACACAACGGGAGTTTTACTCCGCATGGCTTCAATTATTGAATTACCAAACCCTTCAAATATCGGGGCAGTTACAAAAACATCAGATTTTGAAATTAATTGTGACGGATTTTGAACCCATCCAATAAAATGACAGTGTGAATAAATTCCCAGAGCTTTTGCTAATTTTTTTCCTGAAGATACGTAACTGCCCTGACCAACTATTATTAATTCCGATTTGTGGGTTTTTATCAATAAAGAAAAAGCTTTCAATATTGTGTCGATACCTTTTTCTTGACTTACTCGGCTGACACTAATAATTTTTGGGATAGAACTAGAAAATAGTTTTTTTAATTTTTTGCCAGTATACGGTTCCAAGATCGGTTTTGAATTTATATTTTGAATAGCTGTAAATTTGGTTTTTGACAAACTTAGTAAATCCGGAGAATATTTAGAAGCGGCTTCAGTGAGGGTAACTACCAAATTAACGTGGTTATAAGTGAACTTTTTAACCTTTATTCTTAGTTTGTAAAATTTACTGTTGAACATCCGAAAACTGTGTCCAATCACCGTGTTTTCACGTGCGATGAGGACTGTTGAGCTTCTAGACATTAATTTACACAACAAAACTACCAAATGTCCTTGGAACGATACAAAATAGTGAGGCTTATACTTTTTCAAATAATAGAAAACTCCAAGTGCAGTTCCTATTGAAGACAAGTATTTGCCCCAATTCATTTTGTGTATGTGGGGCATTAGCTGGTAATTAGAGATATTGATTATCTCTATATTAATTTTTGGGTTTATACCGGTTATTTTTGTCTCATTAACTAAAAGATGGAAAACAGTATCTGGGTAGTTTTCTGAAAGGGAATTGACAATATTTATATATGAAACGGTTATTCCTCCCTTATCTAAAATTGGATTATAAAGCGTGACTATTTTCATAGGCGTTGTTGGCCAGACTCTATGATGTTTATAATATTTTTGGACCTATTTTCCCAAGTCCAGTGTTTGTATTTTTGACTGGCATTTTCTGAAAGATAATTTCTTAGTTCGTCATCATCCAATAATTTCGAGATATATTTTGCTAATTGGGAAAAATCGCCGGGATTGAAAAGGAGAGCGGAAAATTCGTCTTCTAGAATTTCCTTAATTGGATTAAGGTTGGTGGCTATTATAGGTTTTTTTGACGCTATATATTCAAATAATTTCAAAGGAGATTGTCCATGAATATCGGTTTGTGGTAAAACGAGAATTTTGGCAGAAATCTGATAAATTTTTACCTCGGACGGTGGTATGTGCTTGACAAAGGTTACGTTTTTATCGGGTTGAAATGTTTTTATTAAATTATCCCGATCTTTTTCATTTCCACCTACGATTGTAAATCTTACTTTTGGCAGTAATTTGGCGGCTTTCAACAGAACATCAACACCACGACCTCTGACTAGATGCCCTGTGTAAACAACGTCATTTTCAGAAGAATTTAATTTCGATTTTTTTTGTAAGTTATAGTTTGGAAGAGCATCAGGTAAAACAAATATTTTGTTTTTTGATACCCCCAAAGTCAATAAATTAGTTTTGAGTTCATTTGAGATTGTTGATATAAAACGCATATTTTTTGATTTACTCAACAATGAAATTATTTTTAGTGCTCTTCCAGTGAATTCATTTGAACCAGCACGATGAAGTTCAAAACCGACGGGGTTTCCCAATAAGATCAAAACGGTTGCGCAAAGCCAATGTCTTGTGTAGTAAATGTCCGGATTCCATTTTTTTGCCACAGCCATTGATGTTATTGCAAAAACGGCATTGGCTAAAAACATCAGTGGATTTAAAATTGGTTTAATGAATTTTTCGATGACTAATACGTCTAAGTAATAAACATCCTTTATCGTGAAATTTTCTGTGACATCGAAGTATTCGTAAGGATTTACGTTTTCTAAGCTTTTGTTGCTCTGTTTTCTTCGCGAGTAATATAGAGTAACGTCCGCTCCGGATAGAGATAAAGACTCACATGTGCGCATTATTTGTATACCATGCGCCCTTTCCGTCGGCATTCTCATTTCTGATATATATGCGATTCTTAAATTTTTTTTCATCAAGTTCAAATGTTATTTTCATTCCAAATTAACATTTAATCATTAAGCAAATTTTATAATTATGATATTAGATAGGAAATAAAATTGATATTTTTCAAAATTGTAGCCACTAATTAAACCTGTTTGGATAAATGATTACTGATAGTTTAATATATGCAAGGTTTCATCCACTGCACATGTTCTTGTGTATTGGATCATGAATTTTATAATTAAAATGTATCTCATCCGAAAACCTCATTTTTATGAGTAATACGATTGTTATTACAAACGATTTTTACCCTCGCGTTACGACGAACGCCAAGTTACTTACGGACGTTGTTAGAGAATTTTCGGAAAAACATGGAATGGTTGTCGTTTATTGTAGTATGCCTAAACATTACAACCGGCGCCTTGGGACAGGGGGATTATCAGAGAAAATAAAAATCAAAAGGTTTTGGAATCCAGAATTTCAAAAATCCAATGTAGTCGGCAGAGTGATAAATTCTTTTTTTGTTTGTGCGGGAATATTTGTTGACTTAGTTTTTTTTTCTCCAAATTCAATAATACTTGTCGACACAACATCTCCGTTTCAAGGTCCTTGCGTTTGGTTGTCCTCAAAAATACGTAGGCATAAATATATCTATTTGGCGACAGAATTTTATCCTGACGCGGCCGTAGCTTTAGGTTTCTTGAAAGAAAATAGTTTAATCACTAGACTATGGGATTGGTCTAATAAAAGGGTATACCGGTCTGCCTTCAAAGTAATAGTGATTGGGGAGCGTCTCCGTAATAAGGTTTCTAGACATATGTTAGAAGGAATTAACGATACCAGTTTGGTTGTTATTCACAATTGGGCAGATATAGACAAAATTTCCCCGATAAAACCTAAAAACAATTCTTTTAGACGGGATCTCGGTTTACAGGATAAGTTGGTAATATCATATTCTGGGAATTTAGGATTGTCACACGATCTTTCTACATTGTTGACAGCTGCAAAAATGTTAAAAACCGATAAAACTGTAGCCTTTTTGATTATTGGAGAGGGTCCCCAGAAAGCCATTATAAAATCTGATGTCGAAAAATTTAATTTGACGAATGTTACGTTACTGCCATATCAACCCGATGATATACTACCACTTTCTCTTAGTTCAGGCGATTTTTCTGTTGTGACACTGAATAGAGAGATGGATAAGTTAACTATTCCTTCGAAATTATACCCTGCAATGGCCGCGGGCCAGGCGATTATAGCAATTTTCACTGAGGATACCGACATTGCTGATATTGTCACCGAAAATAATGCAGGAATCGTTATAGAGCAGGGAGATAGCGAGAATTTTGTCAGGGAGATAAGTAAATTAAATAAAAACAGAGAATTAATTAAAGCAATGAAAAATAATGCTAGGCAGACTGTAGTATCAAAATATTCTCGTGATATTTCGGTTAATAGATACTGCGAGCTGTTATTGGAATGTTCAAAAGTTGTTTCTTCTAGCTAACAGTTAATAGGATATAAAGTGTAATGGAAAAACGAATCCTAGTTACGGGAGCCGGTGGTTTCATAGCCCACCATTTGGTGAAATATCTTAAATCTCGTGGAGAATGGGTTAGGGCAGTGGATATTCTAGAACCAGAATTTGAAGTAACCCAGGCAGATGATTTTAACAAATTAGACTTAAGATTATGGGATTCGTGTGTTACTGCCGTAGAAGGTGTTGAGGAAGTTTATCATTTGGCAGCGGATATGGGTGGCATAGGGTACATAACCGCGTTTCACGCGGATATAGCTCGCAATAATGTACTGATGAACACGCATATGCTCGAAGCGTCACGTCAAGCAAAAGTAAAAAATTTTTTTTACTCTTCATCTGCTTGTGTCTATCCTGATTATCGGCAGAGTGAACCGACCATAGAAGGACTTAAGGAGGAAGAGGCATATCCCGCCGCTCCGGAAGAGGGATATGGTTGGGAGAAACTTTTTACCGAGAAACTTTGCCAGTATTATGCAGAAGATTATGGATTGGAAACAAGAGTCGCTAGATTCCACAACGTCTATGGGCCTCTAGGAACTTATGATGGTGGTAAGGAGAAGGCTCCAGCTGCGATTTGTAGGAAAATTGCCTCTAGTCATAATAAAGATGAAATAGAAGTTTGGGGAGATGGTAAGCAGACCCGTTCATTTATGTATATAGATGACTGTGTAGAAGGAATTTACCGGCTCATGCAATCGAAGCATAGAGAGCCACTAAATCTTGGAACTGACGTAATGGTTTCTGTAAATGAATTGGTCGATATTGTTGCAGATGTAGCGGAAAAGGAAATACATAAACGTTACGATTTATCAAAACCTCAGGGTGTTCGTGGTCGTAATAGTGATAATACAAAACTAGCGGAATATCTTGATTGGACTCCTACTATAAATTTGAAAGATGGTTTAGAAATAACTTACAAATGGATAAACCAACAGGTTGCTAATTCTAGAATTAATAGTTGATGCTATGGTGTTTATCTATATGTTAAGTGCGAAGATTCAAAGTGAGTGAGATTGTCCCTACCGGATATTCCATTTCAAAACGGAAACGGTTACTGGATTTATTTGGGAGTTTCGTCGGGTTGGTTTTTTTATCCTTAATTTTTTTGTTTATCGTAATCACAATGAAACTCTATTCTAGGGGGCCTGTTTTCTATAAGCGTTCACGTTTAGGTCTTCACCGAAAAGGGTTTGACTTAATTAAATTTCGGACTATGAATGAGGGTTCCGATCAAAAAAAGTCTGGCCTACGAACACAAGTTCTTGATAGTCGTATAACGAACATTGGTAGGATATTACGCAAATCATATATTGACGAATTACCCCAGTTTTGGAATGTTTTTAAGGGTGATATGAGTATAGTTGGACCACGGCCTGAATTTCCTGAACTTTACGTAGACCTTGAAAAAATCGTTTCTGGGTTTACTGAACGATTAGTTGTGAGGCCGGGTATTACGGGTTTGGCTCAGACACAATATAAACATGCTCACAATGATATCGAAGCGGCCGGAAGGTTAGAATACGACATGAAATATATTGAAACGGCCAGCTTTTTTGGAGATTTGTCTATAATCGTTCAAACCGTTTTGCGCTCAATGAAATTTAAGGGTAGTTGATTTTTGTTTTAATCTGTTTTCTGTTCTTCATGTAGGGTTCGCATGATTATATGGTGTGGAAGCCCATCGTCCTTCAGCTGTTTGTACCTTTTTTCATCTATATTGGATCTGTCGAGGAACCCGCGAATATCATACCTGCCCGGAATCGTAACAGGTAATTTTCCTTCGGTCACCATTTTTTCTAGAGGATATTCTTTTTCCTGCATGGGAATCGATACGACTTCGTTTTGCCTGGCAGATTCATAAATTGCCATCATCAATTCCACCGTTTCCCGTGCTTTATAACCGGAGCCCCTGTGCTCTGGGCCTCCTTCAATCCACCTGATTAATTCCTCGGTCTGTGACGCGTTTGTTTTCCCACCTATAGCCTGATCTCCGTCTTCAAGATGTATGTCAACTTGTTCCCACCCATTCGTATTTCCGTTGAACAACTTCACTACCGTTTCCGTGATATGAATCATCCCTTCAGTACCTCTTATGAAAAATTTTCCAGCATCGCAGTTGTTGTCTAATAAATCTGACTGTATGAAGAATTGCAAATCATTTTCAAAATGAATTAATCCCATACAAGAGTCTTCTATCGCTGTATTTCTTTCGTATTTATCCGTTTTCCGTTCTACCGCGCCCATTACCCATTTTGGTTTCGGGTCATTCAAAACAAATCTAGCTCCATCGATCGAATGAGTTCCCCAATTAGCCAAACCTTCCTTGACTCTTAGATCTGCTCTTAAGGGTATACCGATAGCTCCATCCAATATTATTTCCCTCGCCCTTTCCCATCCGGGAGTAAATCTCCTTTGATGTGACACTGCTAATTTCACACCATTTTCTTCACATGCCTTGATCATTCTATCTGCTTTTGCGACGCCAATAGCCATAGGTTTTTCACAGATTATTCCCTTAACGCTTTTGCCCTTTGCTACTTCTTCGGTGACTGTATCGTGAAGTAGATGCCATACACAGACACTTACTATTTCGGGCTGGGATTTTACTAGCATTTCTTTTACTGTCGAGTATCCTTCCGGGATATCATAATCTTCCATGTAGTTCGTCCTAGCTTCTTCAATAGGATCTACGACCGCAACCACATCAATGTTTTCAAGTAGTTCATATCCTTGCATGTGGGCTCTAGCAATTCCGCCGCAACCCACAATTGCCGTTTTGTATTTGTGCACAATAATTACCTTTCTAGTTTCGGATCAATGTTTGCTGATAGGTATGGTGCCGAAGGTGGGAGTCGAACCCACACGAGCGCTATGCTCAAAGGTGTTTGAGACCTTCGCGTCTGCCATTCCGCCACTTCGGCAATGATCCGATTAAATTATAAATACTAATGTTTGTATACACGAATTTACATTATTCAAAAAAGATTATTAGAGGTTAAAACGGTCGACTTTCATTTGGTTCGCTTAATCGAGGAGGTCCGCCACTTTTTCTCTCATATACCTTATTGTCGAATTTCATTACAACGCATGGCATGGATTGAAAAATTTTTTTTGCCAAAATAAAAGGTCCCCACCAAGGTAGTTTTAATTTACGATTTATTTTCACGAATGCTAATAAAGTGAGGAATTTTTTTCGAGGGAATCCCGGTCTCTCTGCCCAGCGCTCTATAAACTTAAAGATATAGGGCAACTTTTCGCTTATTTCTGTAATGACTGATGCGGTAGCTGGGATATCGTACCATAGATCGGATTCCACGG
>PCAX01000046.1 GCA_002730795.1 Chloroflexota bacterium | reverse complement strand
CAAGGTACATTGTACCCCGATGTTATTGAAAGTACTTCTCATGACACTAGAGCTGCACATAAAATCAAGACGCATCATAATGTTGGTGGACTGCCCGAAAAAATGAATCTTAAGTTGATAGAACCTCTGCGTTTTTTGTTTAAAGACGAGGTAAGGAAAGCGGGATCGGAATTAGGATTAAGCGATCAATCAATTAACCGCCAACCTTTCCCAGGTCCAGGGCTAGCGATAAGGATAATTGGGGAAGTAACCAATCCTAAACTTGAAATACTTAGGAATGTTGATTGGATAGTCGTGAATGAAATAAAGAAAGCAAATTTATATGATAAAACATGGCAGAGTTTCGCAGTTCTTACTGATATAAGAACGGTTGGGGTCATGGGTGACAAAAGAACATATCAATATGTGGTTGCACTTAGGGCTGTAAATAGTTCTGATGCTATGACAGCTGATTGGTCTCGTTTGCCCTATGATACTATCGCAAGCATTTCAACGCGAATTGTAAATGAAGTAAGCGAAATAAACCGAGTGGTTTATGATGTAACGAGTAAGCCCCCTGGGACTATAGAGTGGGAATGACAACTTGAAAGTTTTAGTGGTTGGATCTGGGGGTAGAGAACATGCTTTGGGAAAAAAGCTTCATTCCAGTACGCAAGTGAAAGAGCTGTATTTCGCTCCTGGCAATCCTGGCACCTTTGAAATTGGTAAGAATATTGATGTTGAAGCGAACGATATCAATGGATTAGCTAATTTTGCCGAAAAATTCAATATTGACTTGACTGTAGTTGGTCCTGAGATACCACTTGTTGAAGGTATTTCGGATGTGTTTAAAAAAAAGCAACTTAATATTTTTGGTCCCAGTTCCCGTGCAGCAAGAATAGAAGGGTCTAAATCCTGGGCTTACAAACTGATGGAAAAATATTCAATCCCGACGGCTAGATCAGAAGTTTTCGATAACTATACCGAGGCAAGAAATTATTTAGGGAGCCAACCGGATGGATCCCTGGTGGTAAAAGCTGATGGATTAGCAGCAGGTAAAGGAGTTTTTGTATCAGATGATCCCAAGGTTCTTCAAAATGGTCTCAAAAATTTGATGGAAAACCATTCTTATGGAAAAGCAGGAGACCGTGTTGTTCTTTCAGACAGATTAATAGGTCGAGAAATTAGTGTCTTTGGGTTTGTAAGTGGTTCGAAAGTCAGTAGTTTAATACCAGCGTGTGACTATAAACGCGCATTTGAGGGTGATGAAGGTCCAAATACTGGAGGCATGGGAGCATATTCGGCCCCAAAAATATGGGATTCGAAGCTAGAATTACAGATAAACACTACCATTTTTGAACCAGTTGCTAGAGCATTAGTTGAAGAAAATTGCCCATACTTTGGTGTGTTGTATGCGGGGCTTATGATTACTGACAATGGGCCAAAAGTGATCGAATTTAATTGTCGGTTTGGTGATCCTGAATGCCAGGTGCTGATGCCGCGGATGCAAAGTGATATTTCCAACGTTTTTATGAAAGTTTTATCAAATGATGCGCCAAAACTTCAGATACGTTGGAAATCGACAAATACAATAGGGGTTGTTTTAGTATCCGGAGGGTATCCCGGTAATTATGAAACGGGTACTGAAATTTCTGGGTTACTGGATGCAAGTAACAAAGTGACTATTTATCATTCCGGAACCGATTTCTCTAAAACGGGGAGTATTGTAACGTCGGGTGGGAGAGTTTTAACGGTTGTGTCAGAGTCAGATGATTTAATGGTAGCAAAAGCTGAGTGCTATCAAGCGATAAAAAATATTTCTTTTTCGGGCATGAGGTACAGGCGTGATATTGCCAATGGGATTGAACAACATTGACTGAACCCACTAAGTTTGTTGTAGCGATAGATTTTGACGATACTCTTGTCACCTCCAATGTTGCACGAACCATACTAAACAAACAATCGGGCAATAATTTCAATAAAGCGTTATCTGACTATACATGTGGGCAACTGACTTTTCGGGAATACCAAGAATCTGCCTTTGTTCAATCTGGTCTAACTATTGGAAACATTAACAAAGCATCGAGGGAAATAGGTGTTATCAGGGAAGGGTTTGAGGAAATAGTAAAATTGATGAAAGAAGTTAACGGCGAAATAATAGTCGTTTCAGCTGGATTGGATTGTTATATCAAACCTGTTTTAACGAAATACGGATTAGATTCCATTGAAATTTTTTCTGTTAAGACCAAATCCGACCATGAAACTCCCATTATTTTCCAATATGATAATATTTCCAACCTTTGTAAAGGCGATTGGGCAGTATGTAAATGCTCTGTTATCCAACGATTAAGGGATAAGCACAAAAAGAATGCGAGAATAATGTTTATAGGTGATGGTAGTTTGTCTGATAAATGTGCATCTTTACAATGTGATTATGTTGTAGCTACTGGTAGATTGTCCGAAATGTTGGACAATATGGGCATTGATCATATTAAGTTTGAAGATTCATTTTCAGCGATAATAGAAGATATAAAGCATGTTGTGTTTAATGATGGAGTACGAAAGTGATAGATAGATATACTAGGCCTGCCATGAGGAAAATATGGTCTGATGAACAAACATTTGAATTATGGTTACGCATTGAAATTGCCGCATGCGAAGCCTGGGCAAAAGAGGGCGTTATTTCTAGTGAAGAGATGGCAAGTATTCGTCAGGCAAAATTTAATAAAGAAGCTTACGACAAATGGTTTGATACGACAAAGCACGATGTCATAAGTTTTATAAGAGCAATTTCAGAAGATTTAGGTAAAGAAAAACGGTGGATACATTATGGATTAACATCTAGTGATATCAAAGATACAGCTTTAAGTATCCAATTAAAAGATTCATGCCTCTTATTACTTGATGGTTTGAACACACTGGCTTTATCCCTGAAAAAAAGAGCAATCGAGTTCAAATATTTGCCTTCGATTGGCCGTTCCCATGGAGTGCACGCTGAGCCTATGTCATTTGGATTAAAGTTTGCCTTGTGGTTTTCAGAAATTAATAGGCAAATTACTCGACTTGAATTGGTTAAAAATCATATTTCTGTGGGCATGTTATCTGGACCTGTTGGCACGTTTTCATCCGTACCGCCCACCATAGAAAATACCGTATGCGAAGAATTGGGTTTAAAACCCGCTTTGATTTCCAACCAAATCATTCAACGGGACCGACATGCCTCCTACGTTCAATGTTTGGCGTTAATCGCGGCGACTATGGAAAAAATTTCCACAGAAATAAGAACACTTCAAAGAACGGAAATTCGAGAAATAGAAGAGCCATTTGGTCAAGATGGATACGTTTCGAAAGGCTCTTCATCCATGCCACATAAACGTAACCCTGAATTGTCTGAGAGGATTTGTGGTATATCGAGGTTACTTCGTGGGTATGTTATAACGGCGTTAGACAATGTAGCTTTATGGAATGAACGGGATATATCGCATTCTTCCTCGGAACGGGTTATTTTGCCTGAATCGTCTCTATATTTGGATTATATTATCGATTTGTTAAATGGCATTATTTCTAAAATGACAGTCAATGAACAAAACATTCACAAGAACTTAAACCTTACACAGGGTCTTATTTTTTCTCCAAGAGTTATGTTGAAGCTAGTTGAGTCAGGAATGGACAGAGAAATGGCCTATGATATTGTACAAAAACATTCAAAAAATGCGTGGGAGAATGAAAAAAAACTCAAGGATTTAGTCTTATCAGATAAAAATGTGATTTCAATGAACATAAATCCCAAAGAATTGGATGAACTTTTTGATTATGAATTTTTCCTGAGATACGTCGATAAAATATTCAACAGAGCCAATATAGTTTAATGACAGAAATTGTTTCTGTAGCCCAAACAGATCTTAAATGGCCAAAATATACTGGAAAAGTACGTGATACATATGATTTGGGTGGTGGTTTTTTACTGATTATTTCAACAGACAGAATTTCGGCTTTTGACGTTATTTTCAATGAGCCAGTGCCGGGCAAGGGGGTGATTTTGAATGAGATGTCTAAATTTTGGTTTTCGATAACTGAAGATGTAACACCTAACCATTTGAATAATAAAGATTCACAAACTTTTGAAGAAGGAATTCTCAATTTAATTCCAAAACATCTTGTGGATCGATCTATGATAGTAAAAAAGGCGGAGCGAGTTAATATCGAATGTGTTGTAAGGGGACATATTGCTGGTTCAGCTTGGGAGGAATACGTTAAGGATGGAACTATCAATAAAAATCCTGTAAAGCAAATTCTTCACCCTGGTGATGCATTTTTAGATCCTATTTTTACTCCAACTACCAAAGCGGACGCGGGACATGATCAATCCCTATCTGACGATGAGACCGTTAATTTAATTGGTACTGATTTGTTTAATGCGTTAAAAAGTAAAAGTTTAGAGTTGTTTAATTATGCCTACGAAATCGCTAAATTAAGAGGTATGATTCTAGCAGATACTAAGTTTGAATTTGGTTTTTTAGACGGGGAATTAATACTTATTGATGAGCTTCTTACTCCCGATTCTAGTAGATTTTGGGATGAGAATGAAATTCAATATGGGCAGTTTCCACCCGCTTATGATAAGCAATTTTTGAGACAATGGTTAATGGATAAAGGTTGGAATCAAGAACCGCCGCCTCCGGCTTTACCAAACAAAATTATAATAAAAACTCGAGACAGGTACCTTGAAGCCTATAAACGCATAACGGGCACTGAACTTCAATTGAAGAAAGAGATAACTTGAACGAAAAAAGTGAAAAAAAGGCAGGTTCACGCGCAGCGACAACTAGACCTGATAGTAGACGCGGTATGTCAAAAGGTCAGATTCGTAAAGTGAGACGCGATAGGAGTAGAGCCAGAAAGAACAGACGACGGAACCTGTTAATGTTCGGTGGTATTTTGATAGCTCTTGTTTTTATAGCAGGTTTGGTTGTTTCACCAGGGTTAATTTCAAGAGATACGATGGACGGGGAAGGTAAAGGTGTAAATGAAAGTGGGCACATTGCCTTGGATCCCGATGATGGAAGAGAACATATTGATCCAGAGGGTTACGCGCCTAACAAATATTCGGTTAGCCCTGCTACGTCTGGACCCCATTGGTACGCCAATATTACACCCGCTGGTGTCCCAGCTCCAGCTAGATGGGGAGTTTATGACAAAATACTTCCTGATGAAGTTTTGACTCACAATTTAGAACATGGTGGAATTGGGCTCCATTACGATTGTCCGGAAGGTTGTGAAGAGTTAATCAACTCGCTTAGGGATATTGTTCCAAGAAACCCTTCTTTTTATATCGTTTCACCCTACCCTTCACTGGAAAAACGTGTTGCTATTACAGCTTGGCGTCACCACTTGTATTTGGATGAATTTGATAGAGATCAAATTATTAAATTTATAGAGGAATACATTGACCGTGCGCCGGAAAGTGTTCCATCGGATCCATGGTAGAAAATTATAAAGTAAAAGTGCATGTCACGTTAAAAGAGACAATTAACGATCCGGAGGGAATTACCATTCACCGGGCTTTAAAGCGCTTGGGGTTTGAGGAAATCGAATCGGTTCGATCTGGGAAATATTTTGAAATTATTGTTGATTCACTTGATGAACAATTGATCGATCGTAAGGTCAACGAAATGTGTTCTAATCTTTTGGCGAATCCGGTTATTGAGCAATATCACTATTCATTTGAGAAGAATATCACGAACTAATAGTTCCTTTTGTGCTAGATATTTGAGTTGGGGCTTTTTCATCAATGGTCACTGCCGTTCTTAGAGCTCTAGCGAAAGCCTTGAAAGCGGATTCAATGACATGATGTTCGTTGGAGCCATTGAGCACTTTTACGTGTAGACAAAATTTACCTTCGATAGCCATAGATTCAAAAAAATGCCTAGCTAAGTCTAATGGAAATTCACCAATATTGTTGTTACCGCCCATATCTATAACCGCATATCCCCTCCCGCTCATATCTATAGCAACCCGTGTTAATGCCTCGTCAAGAGGACAAGTTTGGTCTGCCATTCTAATGATTCCACGTCTGTCTCCTAAAGCTTTGGAAATAGCTCTCCCTAAGGCGATGGCGGTATCTTCAATGGTGTGATGAGTACCAGTTTCTAAGTCCCCTTTAGCCGTGACACTGATATCAATGAGACCATGTTTGGAAATCTGTTCAAGCATGTGTTTTAAAAACCCAACATCGGTTTTAATATCGTATTGTCCCGTTCCGTCTATGTTGAGGGATACGGATATAGTGCTTTCATTCGTACTTCGATCAACTGTGGCTTTTCTCAATGTTTTTAACCAATTTATGAATTATTTTCCCAATAATTAGAAATGCTATCTTACTTGCTCAAGAAATAACAATATTTTTAAGAGCGCCCAACAGTCGATCTGTTTGTTCTGGAGTTCCCGAACTTATCCTTACACATTTTGAAAGTAAAGGATCTGAAAATGTTCTAACAAAAATTCCTTCTGAAACAAGTTTTTTATAAACATCTGAACCGAACATATTTTCAAAATGACATAACAAAAAATTTCCGTGCGAAGGATAGTAATTAATTTTGGGACGGTATCGTTTTACAAATTTTTCTAATATTGTTCGTTGCTCAAGTAGGTTTTTCACGTTTAACAGGATATCGCCACGATAATTTAAAGCTGTAATTGCCGCGATCTCCCCAGCTACATTTATATTGTAGGGTTGTTTAATCGCCATTAAAATATTTGTTAAATCAGGGGAACTTATCGCATATCCGACTCTTAGTCCGGCTATACCAGCCCATTTACTGAATGATCTGAGTATTATGAGATTGTCGTATTCTTCAGTTAGGTTTGCAAGAGAATTGTTTGAAAATTCAAAATAAGTTTCATCGACTACCAGTAAAATTCCAGAATCTAAAATCTCTATCGCCTCAGATTCCGATAATAAATTTCCAGTAGGATTATTTGGGGATGCTATAAATATTATTTTTGAAGTATTGGAATGCTCTATGATTCTTTCTAAATCTATTGCCCAATCATGCTTTCTTGGTATCGAAATTAATTTAGCACCGGCTAATTTTGCAGAAAAGCTATACATACCGAAAGTAGGATTACAATCTAGTACCATATCGCCTGGTGAAACAAATAACCTCATTAAGAGATCAATTATCTCATCACCACCCGCCCCGGCCATTAAACGTTCTTCTGGTTGATCAGTATAATCGCTGAGGGCTTTCCTTAATGTCGTCTGGTTAGGGTCTGGGTATAAATGAAGATCAATTCTTTGTAATGATTGTTTTATCTTCTCATTTGCGCCGTATGGGTTTTCATTTGCGTTCAGTCGGATTACAGATTTAATATCTTTACCCGAATGTTCTGACATTTGTGCTGTTGTGATTACCCCTTGATAGGTGTTATTTGAACGTAAGTGAGGTTGAATTCTGGATAAGAAGTTATTTTTTTTACTCACCTATAAATTCCTTTAGCCTAAGCCTTAATGAAGTTGCGTGGCCATCTAATCGTTCTTCATCAGCAATTACAGCTGCGGACTCGGCCAATCTGACGAAAGTTTCACGGGTGAGATTAAGGAACGGTGTTGTTGTCACAAAATCTTTGGATGATAAGGCAGAATTGTACTTGGCAGTCCCAGCCGTTGGCATTACGTGCGAAGGGCCAGCGATGTAATCAGCGATTACTTCACCTGAGGTTTCCCCAATAAATAGCCCGCCGGCTTTTACGCATCTATCAGCTATATACTTTTCATTATCAGTAGTGACGCACAAATGTTCGGGAGCTACAGCGTTCGCTATCGATATAGCTTCATCTGGGTTACTGACTATAAAACAAACTCCTTGCTCCTCAATTGATTGTTTTGAAATATTTTTCCTTGGAAGAGTTTTTAATTGGTCATACATAATTGTCATTATACTTTCAGCAGCATTACTACCTATAGAAACCAGAATGGGCACAGCCATTTTGTCGTGTTCTGATTGGGCTAATAGGTCCGAGGCGGCGATTTTGAAATTGGAATAATCATCTACAATTAACATGGTTTCTGTCGGTCCATAAACTCCGTCTATACCAACATCGCCGAAGACAGCTTTTTTTGCTTCCGTTACCCAAACGTTACCTGGTCCGCATATGAAGTCAACGGGTTCAATAGACTCGGTACCGTAAGCCATAGTAGCGATGGCTTGGGCACCTCCGATCGTGTATATTTCGTCAGCTCCTGCTAAGGTGGCGCATCCTATAAGGTTAGGATTTTTACTTGGAGTTATTACTACTATCCTGTTTACTCCTGCAACAACGGCTGGCGTTATCGTCATTATAGCCGTGGAGAGTAATGGCGCTGTTCCACCTGGTACGTAAGCAGCGATTGACTCAATAGGAGTTACTTTTTCCCCAAATTCTCCAGTGGTGTTTTTCCATGATTTTGGTAATGTTTTGGTTTGGAAATCTGTTACTCTTTGAATTGATGTTTCCAATGATTTTCTGATTTTTGTATTTAGCGATTTCAATTGCAACGTACACTCGTCAGCTGGCACTAGAAACGATTCTGGACAATTACCATCAATTCTTTCCACTACTCTCCTCAACCCAACGTCCCCTTCGCTTTTTATTATTTCTATTAATTTATTGACAAATGTTTTGGGAGGAATTTTGTTATTAAATAACCCATTACCGTCTGATGCCAGGTTTGTAAGGTTGCGAGACCTTAGTATTGGAACGTAATTGAGAGATTCATCCAATCCTGTTATTTTTTTCATTAGACTTTACTCCGGTATTCGATTAGGTCGTGTAGTAAAGTTTTTATAGGGTCACGAGTAGTTTGGCTAGTTGATTTGATATCAGTAACATTTTGTTTAGAATTCAAATAAGATTGAACGTACTTTATAATCATTTTAGTTATTT
>PCAX01000045.1 GCA_002730795.1 Chloroflexota bacterium | reverse complement strand
TTGGCAAAGTCGGCAAATCTTCCACTTTGCCATCTTTCCAAACAAAAGAAACATGATTGGTATAGTTTTCGAATCCGCTGTCTTTCTCTAGGACGTTGTTGGCTACTATGAAGGGAGCGTCTTTATTTGAGAGTTTTTCTTGAGCGTTCTTCAACGTATCACTAGTTTCTGCGGCGAAAACAATTTTAACAAGGTCGGAATTCTTTATTTCTCCTAGCCAATCTTCAATTTTTTTAAGTTCGAGAATAAACTGATTTTTATCTTTTTTGATTTTTTCGTTTGAAATAACGGTAGGGCGGTAATCAGATATAGCTGCCGCCATGACGAGTAAATCAGCATTAGCACAGTTTTTTAGCACATTTAACCTTACAGATTCAACCGTGGATGTTTTGATGACTTCCATTCCGAAAGGAACGTTTAGTATTTGAGAGGAAGTTATCAACGTCACATTTGCGCCACGGTCTCGGGCAGCTTCCGCTATTGAATGTCCCATTAAACCGCTTGATCTGTTTGTAATATATCTTACCGGATCGATTGGTTCTCGAGTTCCGCCGGCTGTTACCACAACTTTCTTTCCTTTGAAATCACCACTCAATCCAATTATTTTCCTAACGTTATCAACTATTTCATCAATCTCAGCCAGGCGACCGTTACCGGTGATACCTGAAGCCAATCTCCCGTGTATTGGGCCTACGAAATGGATCCCAGTATTTGTTAACACTTCAATATTTTTTTTTGTGGAAGATTTTTCATACATTTCTCCGTCCATCGCGGGAGCAATTAGCAGATTAGCCCTTGAGGATAAAGCTGCGGCTGTCACTGGATTATCTGCAACACCATAGGCGATTTTTGCTATCGTGTTCGCGGTTGCAGGAGCAATTACCATACAACTGGCCTCGAGGCCGATATCAACATGGTCTATATTGCTTTTTGTTTTATTGTCCCACAGGTTTGATATAACAGGATTGTGAGTTAATCCTTCAAACGTTTCCAGACCGATGAACTTAGTGGCAGAAGGAGTCATAACTACGAACACCTCCGCACCGATTTTTGATAGAGCACTGGCCAGGTACGCCGATTTGTAAGAAGCAATAGAACCAGTTACTCCTAATATGATCTTATGTCCTAAAAGGGGTAAAAACGTTGTGTTATGTTTCATTTCACTGCGTTATCTTTTTGATTGATGTCTTTAATTATCCTTAAACCATGAAGGGTTAAATCTTTGTTGACATCGTAAAAAATGTTTGTGTGAGGAGTAATTATATGGGCTAAACCACCTGTTGCTATAACTTTAACTAAATCTCTTTCATTTTTATGGATTTTGGTTTTTATTCTTTTTGTCATGCCTTCAATCATATGTACGAAACCATACAAAAAACCCGATTGAATTGACTCTATTGTATTTTTACCTATCACAGATGAGGGTGCCACTAATTCTACTTTTGGCAACTGCGATGTTTCTCTTGCAATAGCTTCAGCAGATACCTGTATACCAGGTGCAATGGCTCCACCAATATATTTAGGTCCCTTTATCATTACGTCAAATACTGTGGCCGTACCCATATCTATTACAATTGCGGGATTTCCGTATATGTGATTTACGGCAACCGCGTTGGCTATTCTATCAGCTCCAACATCTTGTGTTCGATCGTAATTAATTTGTATTCCAGTTCGGGTACCGGGTCCTACAATCAGAGGTTCTTGATTGGTTAAACTTTTTAATGAAACAACAATTGTGTCGGTTAAAGTGGGAACCACAGAGCACAATGACAGTTCATTGATTTTGGTCTTATCAATATCGTTTGAAGTAAAAAAATTAGATAATTCCAACGAGAATTCATCACTAGTTTTATTAATCCGTGAAGATAACCGCCAATCAGCGATTATTTTATCGCGTAAAAAAACGCCAACTGTAATGTTAGTGTTACCTATGTCAATTGCTAGTAAAAAACTCACATAACAATTATAGAATCATAATCACGTTGTTAATCCCATGAACAGTGAAATATCATGATTTAGAACGTTTTTTAATTCATATTTTCGACGTTTTGAAAGGCATTTGAAAGGTCGTTTACTATATTGAGCACCCTCATTGAACGAGCTCCGTATTTTTTTCGAGAGTATTCACCTGACAGTCCGTGTATATAAACACCAGTTATGCACGCCTGAAGACTGCTAAATCCTTTTTGGGCACTTAACCCTGCTATTAAACCAGCGAGTACATCTCCGCTGCCAGCTTTAGAAAGCCCAGAATTAATCCATGGAGAAATAAAAACTTCTCCCCTGTGGGTGGCTATAACTGTGGCTGGACCTTTTAATACGACGTTGATTCCTTGTTTACGAGCATACTCTGTGGCTACTTGGATACGATTTGACTCAATAGTATCTTTTGAAATTCCCGACAAGCGACTCATCTCACCTACATGTGGTGTAATAGTTATATCCTTCTTTGAGCCCAAATCTGTAAATTCGATTTTATTCAAGGCGATTGTATTTAAAGCATCAGCGTCCACGACTACAGGAATATTGTCTGTAATGTTTTCCAATATGTTTCTTATAAAACTTTGGGATTGTTTTGACGTCGACAGGCCCGGACCAATTACTAGTGACGTAAATTTATTTTTTTTTGAATGAACCTCAAATTGTTTATAGCTTTTTTCCGGATCTATTTCCATGCTAGTTATTTCTTCTGGAAGGCCCACGAAAACAGCTTCTGGAATGTTTGTTGCAACAACATTTTTTTGTGATTCTGGTGTAAACACCGTAACCATTCCAACCCCGGAGTGCAATGCCCCTAGTGTGGTAAGTAATCCTGCTCCAACGTAGGTAAGGGACCCGGCTACTATCCCTACTGTACCGAATGTCCCCTTGTGACCTTTGGGATCTCGTTCGGATAACATGGATTTCACTAGTGTTTTTGTTATCCAAAGGTGATCGACGGTTTTATCTAAATCACCGGGTAATCCTATATCGATGACTTCTAGGTTTCCGCAAACAACAGGGTTCATTCCATTTACGCATCCAAGTTTTGGGTACCCGAGCATTAGCGTAGTATGAGCCTTTACGGTGTAGGTATCTTTTTTGCCGCTATTTGGATCGATGCCTGAAGGCATGTCTATAGAAAAAATTTTGCTTCTTGACGTGTTTACTAAACGTATTATTTCGTTCAAAGGGGATCCAATGGTTCTGGTAATTCCTGTACCTAAAATGGCGTCTATTAAAATATCAGTTTCATTAAGGACCAATTTGAATTTTCTCACATCCCTTTTGTTAACTATTTTAATTATTTCGATACCCGTGCGGTTTAGAGCTTTTGAATATGGGTCTTCAATCCTTTTTAGAGGCATCACAATTGTTACTTTTTTGAATGTCTTTGCCAATTGACTAGCTGCTACTAGACCATCTGATCCGTTTTTGCCTTTACCGACCAAAACCATCAATGTTTTTCTTTTAGTATCCATAGTGTCGTTTTTGATCCAGGAGGCTATACTGGACCCTGCATTCTTGATAAGAATATTAGGAGTTATCCCTTTTTGCCCTGCTAAGGACTCAATAGTTGCCATCGTATTTGTTGTTACGATTTTCAATGGGTTGTCTCCCCAATGACTGACGCTATTGCAATATTTTTAGAATGGGATAAACTCAATGAAAATCTGACGATACCTAGCGCTTCAGCCTTTCTTTTTGCAGGCCCGTGAAGCAAAACGGTAGGAGCTTCACCTCTTTCACGGATAACCTCAATCGACCTCCACGGTATTCCCCTAATACCTGTGCCTAGCGCCTTCATAGTAGCTTCTTTTGCTGCGAATCTACTTGCAAGTTGTGGAGCCCGTTGGCGACAATAAGAAATCTCACCGGGGGTGTATATTTTTTCTAAAAATCGTTTGGGAAAACGGTTTTGAACACCAGCTATTCTGTCTATTTCTATTATATCTATTCCTGTATAAATCATTTCCTGTCTCATTTTAGTGTTTAAAGTATTTATGATAGATGGTCGGGGACCGTTTTTTTATTAGTTAACAAAATGAAGCCGCTTTTCGATTACGATAAAAATCAAGGGAAACCAGTAACAAATTGGAGCGATTTATTGAGAGCAGATATATTAGATGGGAAACTTATAGCAGAAGCTGTTCACTTGGAGGTCAAAACGGAGGTAGACGAGTATGTTAATGAAACGAATAAATCTCCAACATTAGCTGTCGTGTTAGTCGGAGAGAATCCAGCTTCTAAATCCTACGTAACCCACAAAGAAATCAACTGTAAAAAAGTAGGGATTGTGCCAGAAATATTCAGGATTTCAAATGACGCGACTGAGTTAGATTTGATCAAGTTAATCACCCGTCTGAATAACGATGAAACTTATGATGGAATTATTGTTCAACTTCCCCTGCCCGCACATATTAATGAAGATTCGGTGATTGCTTCAATATCACCGTTGAAAGACGTCGATGGGTTAACGGTGGAAAATTTAGGGTTGTTGTTTGGTGGTTTTCCTAGGTTTGTACCTGCGACTCCGTTAGGTATTATGCGTCTTTTGAAAGATGCAAGAATACAGACTTCTGGAAAAAAAGTGGTTATTGTTGGAAGAAGCAAACTCGTGGGCCTTCCATTGTCAGCACTACTCTTAAAGAGAGGTAATGACGGCAATGCTACTGTGACGGTTTGCCATACTGGAACGAAGGATCTTCAATATGAAACAAAGCAGGCAGACATATTGATAGCGGCTGTGGGTCAACCGATGGTTATTGGTGAAACTATGGTAAAAAAAGGTACATGCGTGATAGATGTAGGCGTTAATCGTGTAACCGATGAAACTAAGGTAAAAGGGTTTAAACTTGTAGGTGACGTAGATTATGAAAACGTAAGCAAAGTAGCTTCGTTGATTACACCAGTCCCTGGTGGTGTGGGTCCAATGACGGTTGCTATGCTACTTAAAAATGTGGTTAAAGCGGCAAAGATTTCAAAAAAAATGAAGTAGAATTATAAGAACGTTTTTGCTGTTGATTGATTTTACGTGGTTAGTAATTCAACGGTAGAACATTGACAACAATTCACCGATATATGCCGAGAACTCGTAGATCAAAAAAAATAAAAAACACTTCTAGTGGAAATTCCTTCCATGATAGAGATGCTTTGCTTGGTTTATTTAAACAAATGTATTTGATTAGACAGTTTGAAATTACTTGTGGAGAACAATATTCGCAAGGAAACATCCGAGGGTTCTTACATTTGTATATTGGGCAAGAAGCTACTGGGGTAGGTGTACTGTCTCAGCTTTCGAAAGATGATTATGTAATAACTCATTACCGCGACCATGGACATGCATTAGCTAGAGGTTTGGACGTTAATAGATCGATGGCGGAACTTTTTGGTAAATCTACTGGATTGTCAAAAGGGAAAGGTGGTTCGATGCACCTTTTTGATGTTTCAAAAAAATTTATGGGGGGTCATGCTATTGTTGCAGGACAATTGCCGGTTGCGGCTGGATTATCTTTGGCCCAAAAGTACAAAAATGAAGAAGGCATAACCGTCTGTTTTTTTGGAGACGGAGCTACTAATCAAGGTGTTTATCATGAAACTTTGAACCTAGCAGCTGTTTGGCAACTACCAATTCTTTTCGTGTTGGAAAATAACGGATATGGTATGGGGTCATCTATAGAAAGAGTTAGAGCCGGAGGTACAGATTTTTATCCTGGTGTTAGTACGTATGGGATCGATACCGCTGAAGTAGATGGGATGGACGTTTTGGCCGTCAGGGAAGCGACGCGAGCCGCAATTGATAAAATACGCTCGAATTCTTCTCCATATTTTATTGAGTGTAAAACTTTCAGATTTGTAGGACATTCATACGCTGATGGACAGAAATATAGAGATAATGATGAAATTAAGTCTTGGAGAAATAAAGATCCAGTTGAAACGTTTCCTAAATATTTAATCAATCAAAACATGAGTACCGACCAGGAGATATCTGACATTAAATCAAAGATAGATAAACAGATTGATCAAGCTGTTAAATTTGCTGAAAACAGTCCAAACCCACCGATGAGTGAACTTTATAAAGATATTTATAGAGATTAAATGCCTGATATTTTATTTAGAGATGCCATAAAACTGGGGCTGCAAGAAGCTTTAGATAACGATCCCTCCGTGTTTATTATGGGAGAGGATATTGGTGCTTACGGTGGAGCCTATGCCGTGACAGATGGTCTTTTGGATCAATATGGACCCGAAAGAATAAAAGATACGCCTATATCTGAAGCTACGTTTATAGGAGCAGGTATCGGAGCTGCCATTGCAGGATTACGACCTGTTATTGAACTTATGTCAATATCATTTTCATTAGTAGGTTTTGACCAGATAGTTAATATGGCGGCTAATATTAGGTACATGTCCGGAGGTCAGGTTAATGTGCCTATGGTTTTAAGGGCCCCAACTGGTGCAGGCGTTCAACTTGCAGCAACTCATTCTCAAAGCTTCGAAACTTGGTTGTGTGAAGTGCCGGGATTGAAATGTGTTTGTCCCTCTACTCCGTACGATGCTTTGGGTTTGATTAGAAGTGCGATTAAAGACGATAATCCGGTCTTTGTTGCTGAACCTGCAATGTTGTATTCAAAAAAAGGTGAAATACCCAACGAATATTATGAAGTTCCTATAGGTAAAGCTAATGTGATTAAATCTGGATCGGATGTATCGTTATTTTCCTATGGTCACGGTATAAAAATCATTTCAGAAACGGCTAATTATCTTGAAAAAAATGGTATAAACGCGGAATTAGTTGACCTACGTTCTTTAAACCCAATAGATACAATTACAATTAGCAACTCAGTTCGAAAAACTAACAGAGTGGTGTTGGTTGACACAGCACGAAAAACCGGAGGTGTAATGTCAGAAGTGGCCTCTTTAATTACGGAAAATTCGGTTGATTGGTTGGATGGTCCCATTGTGACAGTAGGTTCTGACAATGTTCCATGGCCTTATAATCATGATCTCGAAAAAAAAGCATTTGTCGATGTTCAATCTGTAGTCAAAGCTTTTGAAAAAGGTTATGGTGTTTGATTTTTTGAATTCAAGAAATACGATAAAAATTACAACTTAAGGAGAATTTATATTGATCACAGAAGTGACAATGCCGTCAATGGGTGCAGATATGACTGAGGGGACCATAGTAAATTGGTTGAAATCAGAGGGAGATGTTTTGGAAAAAGGAGATAAAATTGCGGAAATTGAAACCGATAAAACTGTTGTAGAGATGGAAACATATGCAGGTGGTGTATTAAAAAAAATAATTGTAAACTCTGGTGAAAAGGTTGATGTTGGAACTCTTATAGCATTTATAGGAAATCCGGATGATGAACTACCCGAAATCGAAGAGAGAAAATCTGAGGCAGCCGAAGTTCTTGAAGAAAAGGTTGAAAATACACCAATCTCAACTCCACCACTTTCATCATTAGAATCCTTGAACTCCAAACAAAACAATGACTCAGAAACTCAATTTGACCAATCTGATAACAAACCTCAACATGAGGGACAAAGTAGAACCAGAGTGAAAGCTTCACCTATGGCCCGTAAATTAGCAAGAGAAAACAACATAGACATCGCCCTTGTTTCTGGTACGGGGCCTGCTGGCAGAGTTACAAAGAACGACGTGCTTTCATATGTGCCGTCTTCCTCAATAAATAGTTTGATGATAGACTCAAATCGCAATATCGATGCGAAAAATATTCCTGTAACTACTATGCGCCAGGCAATCGCACGTGTAACTATTAGATCTAAAACCGAAATACCCCATTATTATGTGACGCACGAAATAGACATGACTGACGCCATGTTATTTAGGAACCAACTGAATGACGTTATAAAAGATCAAGGGGATAGAATTTCGGTCAACGATTTAATAATTAAATCTCTCGTAAACGCCTTAGTAAAATACCCAAAATGGAATTCCTTTTTTTCGGACGAGCAGTTACTGGGCCATACAGACATTAATATAGGAATAGCCATCGCATTAGAAGGAGGATTGATTGTTCCTGCGATCTTGGGGTGCCAGAATCTATCATTGATAGAAATTTCTAGGTCTTCGAAGGACATTGGTTCTCGGGCTAGAGGTCAAGGTGGAACTCTTACTCAAGATGAACTTACACAAGGAACTTTCGGCACCTCGAATTTGGGAATGTTTGGGACTGATACCTTTGCTGCGATAATAGTTCCGCCTCAGGCTGGAATATTAGCAGTTGGGTCCATAAAAAAGAAGCCCGTTGTCAAAAATGATCAAATAGTAATACGAGATATCATGAATGCAACTATTTCCGCTGATCATAGGGTAGGGGACGGAGCTGAAGCTGCTATTCTAATGCAGGAAATTCAAACAAACATCGAAAATCCGATTAATTTATTCCGATGAAATAATAAACCATTTTTCGTATTTGCTATCTACATTTATGTATTCAACTGAGGATTATACAAAAAAAGAAACAAGCATTTTAAACCAATATTTCACTAACGTTGATAGACCAGTTTTTGCGATCTATAACTTACCTGAAGTTGTTAAAGGTGCTTTGTTTGCTAGATATTCTCGGACTACAAAATCTCTCCGGAGATTATTTCTGGATGAATTTTATTCCGGAACCGAAGGTATTTTTTCGCAAACCGTAACGGAAAGCGAAGTCAATTCAAGTCGGGCCGAACGGCTTTACGATAGGGTTTTTTCAGAGTATGGCGATGATTCAGTGGCCCAATTAGGATCAGCTCATGTCGCATGCGAACAATCTTCCAATGTGCTTACAAAAATACTAGAAAGGGGTAGATTAACTTCCTACCTAGAACAATCCACTCGATATATATTCTATGATAAAAAAGATGTGATAAATCAGTTCCTTTATTATGTTCCGCCCGAAGTATTTAATTCAACTAATAAAAATGAATATTCAAAAATCCTTGATAGTAACTTTGTCGATTATTCATTTTTGGTAAGAAAGATCTATAGTTTTTTACAAAACAAATATCCTAAATCTGACAGAGACTCACAATCAGTGTATAACGCCACCATGCGTGCCAAGGCCTGCGACGCAGCGAGAGGAATTTTGCCAGCAGCAACAAAATCAAATGTAGGCATTTTTGCTTCAGGTCAAGCATATGAACGTATGATTATACGAATGAATTCTCACCCGTTGCAGGAAGTTCAAGATTGTGCCGACATGTTGCTTGAAGAATTGAGGAAAATAATCCCTTCTTTTCTGAAGAGAGTTGATATAGAAGATAGAGGAATAAAATGGTCTAATTATTTTCGTAACAAACGGATTAATATGGAAAAAATTAGTGCCATTACTGACGTTGAAGCTGAACCATCTCTAGAAGTTAATTTAATAGATTGGGATAAAGATGCAGAAAAAAATTTATTGGCTGCAGCTTTATACGAATATTCATCCATATCGGAAATCCAAATAAAACGTATTATAGAAACCTTATCTAAGGAAGAAATCCATAGGATTATAAGAGAATATGTTGGTCAACGGTCGAATCGACGGCACATTCCTGGCAGAGGTGCCGAGCGGTCATATTATAGATTCGATATTTTATCTGATTATGGAAGTTTTCGAGATTTACAACGTCATCGAATGATGACAGTGGAATGGCAGCGTTTGACTACAAATCATGGGTATATTACACCCGAATTAATTGATGAAGTTGGCGAAATTAAGCGATGGAACAATGTTATGTCTCGGAGTGAAGAATTGTTCCATACAGTTAATTCGATTAGTGGCGAAAACGTAGCTCAATATGTGGTACCTTTTGCCTTTAAAATCCGATACGTGATGCAAATGAATATCAGGGAAGCTTTTCACCTTCTTGAATTAAGGACTTCTAGGCAAGGACACCCCGATTATAGACGTATTTGTCAAAAAATGCATACGCTCATCCGAGATAAAGCGGGGCACAAATTAATCGCAGATTCTATGAAATATGTAGACTATCAGACATATGAATTAGAGAGACTCGAGGCTGAAAGAAGAAATTCGAATAAAACTACCTGACTTTGTTTTTACACATAAAAATTGCCGGTACAACAGCGGCCAAACAC
>PCAX01000044.1 GCA_002730795.1 Chloroflexota bacterium | reverse complement strand
TTGGGAACCTGAATTTTATGGAGAAACGGTTGAATCAATCCATACTACTATTTTGAATTATGTTGCTCCAAATATCATTGGTGAGGATCCGCGCAACATTAATAAAATCAAGGGGACGATCTATCTGTACTTCTTTACCAAGGACCTTAATAGCATTACCTCGGGCAAATTGATATGCATCTTCCGGGTTGGCCAGTGTGCCGCCGATATAGGCATCCAGGGAAAGGGAAGTGTGGACATGCAGATCGCCAAAGTAGAGGTTCCGCTGGGGATTGGGTGTTAATTGGTTTTCATCTCTAAATCGTTCGGTACGGGTTTTATCGGATATGGGGTTGGGCACGGCATCTAAAATGGGGCCCTCGGGGAATAAACTTTTAAAGATGATGCCCCCGATGAATAGAACAGCGAGGAGGATAGTGGTTAAAATGATTTGTTTATTTGATGATGCCATGGGCTTTTATTGTAATGGTTTGTAGGCTAAATATCTGCGAACACTTGTGAATATCTATCACTTGATTAATGAGGCAAAACGTAAGACTTTTTCTCTTTTCATATCCACTCTAAAAAAAAAATATTCTATTCTGGATGATAATTAATTTGTCTTCCAAAGAAAACAGATATAATCTTGCCGGCCTTCAATCGATAGATAAGGTGCTTTTTAACAAAAGAATTACGCATGACGCGGGGTGGAGCAGTCTGGTAGCTCGTCGGGCTCATAACCCGAAGGTCGGAGGTTCGAATCCTACCCCCGCTACTATCGAGAAGCCCGTCTTAATTGGCGGGTTTTCTGTTTATAAAAGAGATACCTCTATTTTGGTATATGAAATGTCTTTGGCTCACACTTACGTTTTTTCTTCCGGTAGAATTGCGGTAAGTTATAATATACCTTAAACAAACTTTTATGATACGCTCCATCACTTCTATATTTTATGTGGGATTCATTGTCCTTATTTCTTGTCGGTCCGAAAATCCGCTTTACATCAATGGTGAGCTAGCCCAGTTAGATATAAGGATGGTTAGTAACAAATCTATAAGAGTCACGCTAAAACCGCTATCTTTCCAAAATGATTTCCCAATTAATCCAGCATTGATTGAACGAGAATACCCAGAAGCAGCAATCAGCTTAAAAACCATAGACAACTCTTTGGAAAAAAAAATTGGAGAGTTAACAGTAAAAGTTAGTTTTTAACCACTAACAATTACCATTCTAAATACAGAAAATGAATTAGTTCAAGAGTTGCAATTTTTAGAAAATGGAAATTTAGCTTTTAAAATTGATGACTCTCCGATTTTAGGATTAGGTGAGGGCGGACCTCAGCCAGAAAGTGGAGCTGATTGGCATAATCAAGCCATAGAATTTGATAGAAAGGGACGTTTTCATAATATGCAACCAAGATGGCAATCCAATGCTTATGGCAGTCGGAATCCAGTACCACTAATATTGGGAACAGGTGGCTGGGGGTTATTCTCGGCTGCACCATGGGTACAGATTGATCTTCGGGATAGTGAAAAGGGTTTGTTGATACCATGGAATTCCGAAGGGGATTTAACAAAACAGAATCGAGTCAATCAACAAGAAAACCGCAGTAAAGGAAAACCACCCGTTGAATCTACCATTAAAGGATTATGGGATCTTTTTGTTTTTGATGCGAGTAACCCAAAACAAACCATGAAGGATATTGCAGATATAAGCGGTATTTCAGTAATGCCACCCAAGTGGGCCATGGGCTATATGCAATCTCACCGAACCTTGAAAGATGAAAACCAAATGATAGAGATAGTGGATACTTTTCGAGAAAAGAAAATTCCGTTGGATGCGGTCATCTATTTAGGTACAGGATTCTGCCCTCGAGGTTGGAATGAGTATCAGCCTTCATTTAAGTTTAATGATGAATTATTTCTTCGAGATCCTGAGAAAGTAATTACTGATCTGCACAACCGGAATGTCAAAGTAGTTGTTCACATAGTTCCCTACGACCGGGATCAACTACCAACCCTACAGGGAAGTATTCCGCCAACGGCAGATGAAATCCTTAACGAATCACATATACAAAATTACTGGGCTCAACATACTAGTCTAATGGAATCCGGGATTGATGCGTTCTGGCCTGACGAAGGAGACTGGTTTGATCTTTTTGAGCGGATCAAAAGGCACCAACTTTATTATCAAGGTCCGATTTCAACAAAAACTGATATTCGGCCTTGGAGCCTGCATCGCAATGGCTACCTCGGTATTGGCAAATGGGGGGGATGGGTTTGGTCAGGTGATACGCAATCCTCATGGAAAACACTGGAAGCCCAAATTGCTGTTGGGATCAATCACTCCTTGAGCCTTTCACCTTATTGGGGCTCTGATATTGGAGGATTTTATCCTAATGCAGAAAAAACAGGCGAACTTTATGCGAGATGGTTCCAGTTTGGGGTATTCAATCCATCATTTCGATCACATGGTAGAACGTGGTTGACCGCGCTTCCATGGGGTTTTGGCCTATCAGATATGGGCGTCAGAGAGCCCAATGGGACCAATGACATGAGTGAGGTTGGAGCAGAGAAAAAGATACCATTACAGGAATCTATGAACAATCCGTTTATTGAGCCTATTATCAGAAAATATGCAGAATTACGATATCAACTCATGTCCTATAACTATACGTTAACATGGCAAGCAAGAGTATCCGGTATGCCTATGATGCGTGCTCTTTGGTTACATTATCCAGAAGATGAGAAAGTACGAGGTATAGGTAATCAATATTTATGGGGTAAGGATATGTTGATTGCTCCGGTGTTTAAAAAAGATGCCACCAAACGCAATGTCTATTTACCGGAAGGGCATTGGTACGATTGGTGGACAAATGAAAGGAAGACAGGTGGAGAAACGATTATCCGCGAGGTTAATCTAGAAACCATGCCGATCTATGTGCGAGCTGGAGCCATTATTCCCTTTGATCCGGTCAGGCAATACACCTCCGAGGAAATAGATAATCCAACAACCATAAAAATCTATCCAGGATCTGATGGGGAGTTCGTTATGTATGAAGATGATGGTCATAGTCTGCAATACCTTAAAGGAGACTATACACTAACCCGATTTATTTGGGATGATGCCAATAGAAAACTCACCATCACTACATTCACTAATACACAGGAACTAACAATGAGAAAGTTTATATTGGAACTAATTTCCCAAGGGATTAGAAAAACCGTTGAGTATGATTACACCCATATCGAGATTAATCTTCTTTAATCATCACTACTACTATTCTTGGGTATGATTTTGGTTATTTTGGATTTATCAATTTGAATTGAAAATTTTAAATAAATAAAGTCTCTTTGGCTCAAATAAAAGGATTTCATTATGAAACAATATATATTAATGCTCAGCATTTTATTTTCACAGGATTATCAGATTCAGCCTATAACTTTCACTGATGTGCAATTGCATGATCAATTTTGGGCTCCTATAATAAAACGCAATGCTGAAATAACTTTACCATATTTATTAGATAAGATTGAGGAATCTGGACTATCGCACGGTTCAATTTTGTACAAAACAATTGAGGGTGCCTCATATATCTTACAAGCAAATGAAAACTCAAAACTGGAACAATACCTAGATACACTTATTGCTAGTATAACGAAAATGCAAGGAGAAGATGGATATATCTCAACTTTTCCTGTGGATGAATCTGAACGTTGGGGAGGAGTTGACGCTTTCGGAGGTAAAGGAGGAGCCAATGAATTATATAGTTCGGGCCACCTATTTGAAGCCGCTGTTGCCCACTATTTGGCCACTGGGAAACGAAACCTGCTTGATATAGCCACTAAGAATGCTGATTTAATAGTAGAGGTATTTGGATGGGGCAAAATTGAGCGCTTTCCCACACATCCGGAGGTTGAACTAGCTCTAGTAAGACTCTATCAAGCAACCGGGAGAAAAGAGTACCTTGAACTTGCTCAATTTTTCCTAGATGTTCGAGGTCCAAATGGATCAGAATATACCCAATCACATCAAAAGATTGTGAATCAACATGAAGCTGTCGGGCACGCTGTACAAGCAATGTATTTATATTCTGGAATAACAGATATTTTTGCCTACACAAATATACAGCAATACCAAAGTACTGTTAACGCAATTTGGGAAAATATGGTAAATAAAAAACTTTATATTACTGGCGGAATTGGTTCTAACGGGATCCACGAGGGATTTGAAGAAGCATATAAACTACCCAATATGACAGCTTATAATGAAACCTGTGCTTCAATTGCCAGTGTGTTTTGGAACCAGCGTATGTTTATGTTAAATGGGGATGCCCGTTACATCGATATAATAGAACGTACTATGTATAATGCAATATTATCTGGAGTATCAATGAGTGGGGATAGGTTTTTTTACCCCAATCCTTTATCTTCAATAGGGCAATTCCAACGTGCATCGTGGTACGGGGTACCCTGTTGTCCACCTAACCTACTACGGTTTTTAGGAACTATTCCTGGATATATCTATGCACAAAAGGACAACGATCTTTATGTTAATCTTTTTATAGGTAGTACCGGAATGATAGAGCTGTCCAAAGGTTTGGTAAAAGTGATTCAAACAACTGATTTTCCTTGGCAGGGAAACGTAGAACTGAAGTTATCCCCTGATCGTCCTAGCTTGTTTACCGTTAAAGTGCGCATACCTAGCTGGGCCCGCAATAAACCAGTCCCAGGAACCCTGTATAGGTTTATGAAAAATGAAAATAAACCATTAATAATCACTATTAACGGAGAACCTATCAAATATAGTGTAGAAAAGGGTTATGCGGTTTTGAAGCGTAAATGGAGGGCCGATGATAAAATAAATATCAACTTGCCAATGGACCCAAAAAAAGTATTAGCGCATTCAAAAGTTGAAGCCAATAGCGGCCGCTTTGCTTTTCAACGCGGACCTTTGGTTTATGCTTTAGAAGCGCCGGATCATCAAGAAGGTCAGGTAAGAAATATTGTGATTTCTCCAAATTCAACGGTAAAGATGTCTTATCAGGAAAATATCTTAAATGGGACACATGTATTAGAATCTGAAGGTATCAGCCTTGAGCACCAACAAAACAGTGATACTATGACACGGATAAAACGTCCAATTACCGCAATTCCTTATTTTTTATGGGCCAACCGTGGCCCACATGAAATGGCCGTTTGGATTCCGTACAAAGATTCAGCAGCGACACCTATAATTGTCCCTTTGGAGACGCTTGCATCAACTAGTATGGTACGTGCAACAGGAGGGTCAAAAAACTTAGATGAAATAAACAATCAGTATGTCTTCCCATTGAATCAGCATCTGCCAAAAGTTTCAGGTTATTTTCGTTGGCCGTTAGAAAACAAAAATAAAATACAATGGGTGCAATACCTTTTTGAAAAACCCTCTGAAGTGTCTTCTGTGAAAGTATATTGGTATGATAACAAACCTATGATCATGACAACTTGGTATGAGAATGATCCGTGGCCAAGGTGCCGAGTTCCTGATTCATGGAAACTATATTATCGGGATCAGAGTGGGAGGTGGCAACCAGTGCAGAATAAGGGAAAGTATACAAACGAAAGAGACTCTTATAATTTATTAGAGTTTAATTCTGTAATAACAAACTCCTTGAAAATAGAGGTATTACGACATGAAACCTTTGCGCCTTGTATTTCTGAATGGATAGTTAATAAATAATTTTTTAAACAATGATGAGAAATTATTTGAGATTAATAAATGTAATTATATTTAATTTATCCTAGTTTTGATTTTCTTTATCCCTTCCTTCTCAAGACGAAGATTAAGATTCACAAGTGGACCATAAATTATGTCGTCTAGCTCGCTGAGAGCTATTTTTGTCTGCCTCTCGAACAAATCAATGTACTCTTGCTGTGCTTTTGTTGGCCTACCAGTGTAGAGACTGACCTGCCGAATCAACCACTCAACCCGTTGCAAAAGGTTAGGTAATTGTGGATTATGACGGGGTGAACTAAACGTATGTTTTATTTTTGCAAGTTCTTTTCTCAATACCTTGATTTTTGCCCTTATAGCATTGTCAGTAGGTATTTCTAAAATTTTACTCATTTGTGTTTCTATTTGATCAATCTGATTCTGTGCATCTTTCATCATGTACTGCATTTGGAGGAGATTGCGAACGGCATTTTTATACGCTTCAAGGTCTTTCAAATTCACATTAATGCGGGGGTCAAGACGTACTTTGAAAGTCTCTTGCAATGTTTGTTTACCAACAATAAGATTCACTGTGTAAGTTCCAGGCAATACACGCATTCCACTAATTTGGTGCTGACTAGTTCCAATAGAGAATTCTTCTCGCAAATCCCAAACAACACGATTAACTCCGGCACTACCCGGTCCCTCAGTTTTACGTATCACCCGCCCAGACGAGTCATTAATTGATAGTGACACTGAAGCGTTGTCTGGTAGCACATTGGAGAGGTAGTATGAAATTAGCGCTCCATAAGGTTCATTGGGCGCAACAAATACTTGATCTCCAAGAGTACTTACATCAGCAGCAGGTGTGTAACGCGTTGCTTGCATAGGTTTGAAAAGAGCCACGGGATCGTTATATAAATGCGCTAGTTTTTGTAAGGGCGTTATATCATCTAAAATATAGAATCCACGTGCATGTGTCGCAATTATAAGGTCATTATCACGTGGGTGAACAACGAGGTCGCGTACAGGTAGCGGGGGTAGACCGAGCCGAAGATCCGTCCAATTTTGTCCGCCATCAAAGGATGCGAATATACCAAGCTCAGTTCCAGCGTAAAGCAACTCTGGAGAACGTGGGTCCTCGGTAACGACATGTACGTATCCTTTTAATTCATCAGCTATATTCTGCCATGTCTTTCCATAGTTAGTAGTTACAAAGATGTATGAATTGAAGTCATCAAGGCGGTGTTGATCTACAGAAATATAGGCAGTGCTTGGCGAGTGGGAACTCATTCTAACGGACGAAACCCAACTATCCTTTGGAAAACTGGAAATATTAGGTGTTAAGTTCGTCCAGGATATTCCTCCATCAAGGGTAAGTTGCACATTTCCATCGTCCGTCCCAACCAAAATTACATTAGGGTTGTATGGACTTTCGCTAATGGAAAGAATTGTGCAATGGTATTCAGCACGAGTGTTGTCTAATGAGATCGACCCGCCACTAATTTTCATTTTTGAGGGGTTATTTGTAGTTAAATCCGGACTGATAATTTCCCAGGAATTCCCAGCGTTGGTTGTTTTAAATAAAACATTTCCTCCGTAATAGATAATATCTGGATTGCTTGGAGACATGTGTATAGGGGAGTTCCAATTGAATCGATATAACTCCGACTCTGCCCCCAATCCAGTTGGGCCAACTGGATAGGGTTGAATGTATCGTTCCTCTCCTATACGCATATCGATTCGTGTTATATCACCAAAATGGCCATTAAAAAAAATAATGTTTGGATCACGCGGATCAGCAATAGCGTACATGCCGTCTGCCATGTAGCGAAGGCGAATCCAGTGTCCACCACGAACACCACTTATATTCCAGCGTTCGTTAGGTCCGCGCCATATTTCGTGATCCTGAAAGCCACCTAACACATTGTAAGGATCAGCCATGTCCACGCCAACATGATATGCTTGGGCAAAAGGTAAGTTATTAATGAAATTAAAGTTTTTTCCGCGATCATTGGAGATGAAAAATCCACCATCGTTACCGTTCAGTAAACGGTTTGGGTTATTTGGATCAATCCATAGGGCATGATGATCACCAAAAACTTTCCAATAACTAACTGGCTTGAATGATTTACCACCATCGTTGGAGATATACAACGGACCACTAAGTGAATAGACTCGGTTTTCATCTGCAGGGTCAACACGAATATCAGAAAAATAAAACGGACGTCGGTTGATTTGGTGATTCGTGTTAACCAATTCCCAGTTTATTCCTCGATCTGTTGAACGCCAGAGTATACCAACTTTAGACTCGATAATAGCATATACGAAGTGCGGATTACTTCTACTAACACTAATTCCAATACGACCTAATGTATCTTTTGGAAGGCCATTTGCACGTTCACTATCGGTGAGATGCACCCAAGATTTACCACCATCGTTTGAACGGTAGAGCCCACTTCCGGGACCACCGCTACGGAAATGCCAAGGTTGACGTAAATGATCATACATTCCAGCATAGATAATATCAGGATCCTCAGGATCAAAACTTATATCGCTGGCACCAGTTGTCTCATTTACATAAAGCACTTTTTCCCATGAATCACCGCCGTCAGTTGAGCGAAAAACTCCGCGCTCCTTATTGGGGCCCCAAGCGTGCCCCATGACCGCAGCAAAAACAATATGAGGTTTGAAAGGATGAACAATGATTGTGGAAAAGTGCTCCGAATTCTTTAACCCCAAATGATTCCATGTCTTCCCGCCATTATTTGATTTATATATACCATCACCAAATGAAATGCTATTGCGCGGATCTCCTTCACCTGTACCTACATAAATAATATCTGGGTTATTTGGCGCCAGTGCGATAGCGCCGATGGAGAGTGTATTACCATCCTCGAAGATCGATTCGAATGTAGTGCCACCATTAATAGATTTAAATAGACCAGCAGAAGCATGTGCAACGTATAATATATTGGGATTACCAGGTACACCGGCTATATCAGTGACTCGCCCGCCAAATTGAGTTGGCCCAATCCCGCGCCACTCTAGTCCTTGAAGTAACTTTGAATCAACTCGCATCTCGAGTTGCCCTGAAGCAGTATGTACCAAAACCATAAACATAATAGCGGTGGTGTTTCTAATAGTTTTTGAGTATTTGGATTGAGTTGATGACATGGTTCACTCCTTTTTTTAGTGCTTGAACAGATAAATGGCGATTATTTATTTGCAATAATGAAAGTTTTTTATTTGACAATATCATCTATCTCACTCTTGATGTCATCAGGATCAAGGGTTTACTATCCATCCCCTTCTTGTTCAAGCTCATAAAAGGACTTTTAATGTAGTTGAATCACATTCGACTTTATTACAATCTTTTAAATGCTAATTTTGGATCACAAGGGCTTCAATGATAAAGTCAAGCTTTGGGAAATATTCTTTCAAATATTCATTCCCACTTTCGAATAACGAATCCTGATGGCCACCTCGGATTCCTCCCCCTGCTGATTCACCGTATTCAGAATAAATGGAGCCTACAACGTTCATACCCATGATAACTTCACCAATAGGGGCAAAATTTATTTTGTCAAGTTCAGGTTTATCCTTCAAATTGATATAAATTTGCGTTGTACGATCATGCGGCTCGTATCCCATCGCGAAAGCAACCCTACCACGGCGGTTGCTGGTCATTACAGGATCATCCAAGATTTGCTGGTGGCGCCAAAGTTTTGCAATCGCCGGTTCACCATGGACGCCGAACTGGACAAATCCTTTTTCTCTCACCCTGAAAAAACGAGCGTTATTATAAAATCCATAGCGAACGAGATTGTAAAAACGATCTACACCATTTGGAGACCAGTCGCGGAAAAGATCAATAATAATGTCCCCCTTATTGGTCTTAAGCAATACCCGCGATGTATCAGGTGCAGGCATTCGAAATACCTGACTTTCAGGATGCTTGAGAATGATTTGCTGATAGACCAATCGAGCTCGTTCAATACTATCATGATAAACAAATTTGGAAGTCTCATCTGTCCAGTTATCTCTCTTTTCCACTCGTGCCCATATCTCATCGACAGTCTCAAGAAGAAATTTTGCATCTTCCGCAGATGTAAATAGCGTACTGTCCTTAATTACATAAACAGGTGAAGTCTGTGCAAATGCAAAGGCATCTCCCAAATAATGGCTTGGTGGACCCATTGCACGTGCTGAAATCCATCCACTGCCTGGCAATTTGATTAAAGTTTTTAGAGACCATCGTGGTCCAGGTCCAGAAAGTCGCCACGTATGTAAATTTTCACCATTTGCAATAACTTGAATACTATCCAATGGCGAAATCGAAACCACTTCAACCCGTACGGAAAGAGATGTCGAATCTCTATTCGTTAAATGAATCTCTTCGCCTGGCTTATATCCTTCAACACTTAGAAATAATAGCGGACCGTTTGTGGCAAATGTACGGCCTGCTTTAACAGCAGATATCCAGTTATTATAATTTAAAGGTTCATTTAAATGTGCATATGTTCGTGCTGTCCCACCTGAAGGGTCAGACCACACATCTGAGAAGTTGTCTGTTCCTCCAGTTGCGGATATACGAAACCCAGCATTTAATAATTTAAAATAAATTTTCGCCGAATCTATTTCTCTAGACGCAACTGATACTATATCATAAAAATCACCCTTTTCTAAGGCAACATGCACAGGGATATCAGTCGAGGCAGCATCATATGGAGTGTTGACAAGATGATTATAAGGATGAACAAATCCAGCTATTCCACCTTGTTCATGTACACCATCAATATATCTAATCTTTAATACATCGGAAGCAAATGGGGTATTAGCGGCCCCTCCGATAAGTGGCATAATAAATTTTTTCAATCCTAATAGTGCTACATGGCCAAACGAACCTCGAAATTCCTGTGCGTATTGCAATATATGATTTTGTGTTGATAGCACATAGGGGTCTCCAGTTAAATCCTGCCATCGACCCATCAGTTTAGTACCATCCATATGAATTAGAGCATTTGCAATATGAACATCATCAGCAACCAGTTGATTAAAAAATTTCTTTTGTGTTAAACCAAAACGACCTTCATGTAGGTCATGTGTATGCGTATCTCCAGAATACCAGCCATTCGCAGGCGCATCGATGAGACGCGTAAGTTCCAATTCAACCTGTCCTATACCATCTGAGGGTACATCAATGTTTACTTTTGCCGGAAAATATTCGAATCCTCGCATCGCCTCGATAACAACATTTCCTGAAGGCACCTCGATGTCGAAGTACCCTTTTACATGTTGATAATGTGTTCGAGTTGACCATGACATTCGATGAAAACCCATATCCTCTGTATAAGATCTTCCATCACTAGCTAACAACATTAAGCGAGCTGAAATGACATTTCCGCTTTGATCCTTAACTACCCCACGTACACGACCAGTTTTAAATCGGGGGCGCCTGGCATCAATTTCTATGGGCTTCCAATCATTCCTTGTGCCCCCAGCTGAAGAAAGTGTATAGAGTGTTGTTGGGCCTTGATGATTGGAAACAAATGCAATATTAGATCCATCAGGATTTATGGATATATCAAACTCATCAAACAAATCATTAGTTAGCTTCAATGAGTTCCCACCCTTTACTGGAACCATTGCAAGGTCATTAGATCCTGCGACATCAGATGAATAAAATAATACGTTTCCATCGGGTGACCACTGCGGTTTAGCACGGAAACTGGTTTCCTCATAATGGACTAATCGCGGCTCCCCAAAAGGAAGGGGCATCGTCCATATGCCTCCCGAACCACTTTTACCCTTCACAGAAGAGATGTATGCTAAGCAACAACCATCGCTTGATATTGCAGGTTGGAATTCATTTTGATTACCTGTAACTATAGCAGTTGTACGTTTTGATTTCAAGTCAAGATGAAAAATATCTAGGTTACCGTTTCTTCGGCTGACAAAGTAAATACCTTTTCCATCTGGACTCCAAATAGGTTCTATATCTACTTCAGGATCATATGTGAGCCGTTCTACCTCACCTCCTGAAATATCCACGATACCAATCTCGAGGTTTCCATCAATATCCAAAGTCAATGCTACTTGTGATCCATCAGGACTAATAGCAGGTTCAAAATGATAGAATGGGCCTTGGGTAAGAGCTTTTGCCGCTCCACCTTCCACAGGTAACAGCCAGATATCGCCACGCATAGAGAAAGCCAACGATTTGCCATCTGGACTCCAACTTGGAGATAAGGGTCCTGTTGAGACTGCCGGAAGGAGATGAAATTCTACACGTGTTTGGCCTAAAATCAATCCGGAAATCAAAACCAAGAAGATAAGAGTCTTAACCTTAGTTTTCATTGGGAATCATTAAATGTACTAAGTTAATAATGATGCAATTAGAGAATATATGTGTGATTTTTATAGTTATTTTCTCGTATCTTTTAGTCTTACCGGTACATTAACATTACACACGTCAACATAATCAGATCGAGCGACAAACCATTTCTCCGTCCGATATTTCCTAGCCTTGATTAATTTAGCGAACGACTCAGACTCTGTATCCATTACTTCAAGTTGGATCCGTTGGTTTAAAGGTATATCAGCTGCTACTTTTATTGATTTGATCAGGTTTTCACCAGTCATATCAATTGGTCCTGCTAAACTGGTACTGCGCTTCAACCTTTGTGCTAAATGCATGCCATATAAAACATTACCGAATACCGTAGCATTACTATCTAAATGTCTCTGGTTATTAAGAGTTATATAAAACTCTGTGCCTCCACTGTTAACATCATCACCTCGTGCCATAGCAAAAATACCTGTACAGTGAGTAATCCATACTTGGGTTTTATCATTATTTAAATTAATTGGAAATCCACTTTTAAATCCTGAGTATTTAGCATAACCATCAGGGCCGGATATCTCCATATATTTAAATTGATCATCTATACTTTTGGTAAATTCAGCAACTATAGCTATTTTGCCTTTGATGGGGCTCCGTTTATTTTTTCCAGCTCCACCTTGTGCAACAAAACCATTGACAACTCGATAAAAACTTGCATAATCATAAAACCCTTCTTTTGCAAGCAATTTGACATTGTTAACATGACCGGGAGAAAATTGCGGTGCCAACTCAATAATGATTCGCCCTGTCGCTAATTCGATATAGAGCAAATTCTCCGGATTAGGTGTACGCCAATGGTTATCTGGAGCTGATTCGATAACTTCATTTGGAGACTGAATTTTCTCAGTCGCCGATAAATCTTCTGGTTGAAATAAATAAAGAAGATACATTGGTATGATTAACAAAAAATAATTTGTCGTTTTATTATTAATCATATTTATTTATTAGCCATAATCATTTTTAATAGAAAAAATCAAATAGAATATACTATTATATTATTATATATATTGATATATGACAGTATATTATTTAACTTTATTTAAAGGTATAATTGTATGGCTTGGATAATTCTTTAGCAAAAAATTAATAATGGTAAAAAAATGAACTCGCAAAAAAAAAATACACCAACAAATACCCGAAGACAATTTCTTGCGTGGTTTGGGGGCACGGGTATAACATCACTAGTTTTCCCAACTATTTTATGGGAAAAAATACAGGATGAAAATGATCAGCAAGTTACCGTTGACATGATTATTGAAGCGTCCCGACTTGCAGACCTTGAATTTACCAGGGAAGAACAAAAAGCAATGGTTGAGGGTGTAAATAAAAGTTTAACAACCATAGATGAAATTCACGACTTTCACATTGATAACAGTATTCCTCCGCCATTATACTTTAATCCTTTGGTCTCCGGAGTAATTCTTGATACCAATGAAAAACCCTTTCGACCGACTGTTCCTTCTGGTATCGGCCGTCCAAACGATCTTGAGGAGGTAGCTTTCTGGCCTCTGACACATCTTGCAAAGTTAATTGAAACTCGCCAAGTTAGTGCTATTGAGCTTACAAAGATGTATCTCAATCGACTGCAACAGTATAATCCGATTCTCAACTGTGTGGTCACATTAACCACCAAACGAGCCCTCAAACAGGCCAAGCTCGTTGATAAAGATTTAGCAAAAGGACATTACCGCGGTATCCTGCATGGCATACCTTGGGGCGCCAAAGATATAATTTCAGCCCGAGGATACAAAACAACTTGGGGTGCAGCACCATTCCAAGAACAAAAATTTGATTATGATGCCACAGTTGTTGAACGCCTAGATCAGGCTGGAGCTGTTCTCATAGCAAAACTCACTACAGGAGAACTTGCCTTTGGTGATAAATGGTTTGGCGGTCGTACAAACAACCCATGGGAACCAAAGCAGGGTTCTAGCGGATCATCTGCTGGATCAGCAGCTGCTACCGCCGCTGGACTAGTTGCATTTGCTATAGGTACGGATACAGGCGGATCGATTCTTCACCCTTCAATTCGTTGTGGAGTTGTAGGTCTGCGACCAACTTTTGGCAGAGTCAGCCGTTTTGGAGTAATGGCAGCGAGTTTCAGCCTAGACAAGATAGGTCCAATGTGTCGTACTGCGGAGGATTGTGCCATTGTTCTATATTCTATTGCTGGACCCGATGGAAAAGACCTTGCAGTCTCTAATGCTATTCCTTTCAACTGGGATGCCGGTATTGATGTAAATAGTTTGAAAGTGGGTTACTTCGAAAAGGCCTTTAGTGAGGGTTCCGATAAGGAGGAAAATTTAAACAATGAGCTTATGTTAAAAACCATTAAGCAATCTGGGATTAAGCCTAAACCTGTTTCCCTACCGAAAAACAAACTTACCTATTTTATAGAATTTGTTGAGCGCGCAGCTGCCTTCGATGAATTTGCGCGCACCCGTCAAGACAAAGGGTTAAATGCTTATTCTGATGAAAAATGGGATCCAAAAACTGCGCTCCGGGTTTCGCATCTTGTTCCTGCCGTAGAATATCTGCAAGCGAATAGAATTCGAATGCTTCTAATGGAAGAGGTAGCAAATGTAATGAATGATTTTGATGTCGTTATTGCACCTTATCGATCGATTAATCCACTTACTAGTATGACTGGTCACCCTGTAGCTACACTCCCAACTGGGTTTAGAACGAACGGTACTCCTACTGGTATCACACTAATGGGAGGATTATACAAGGAGTCAGAGTTGCTTCTTATTGGTAAGACCTTCCAAGATGATACAGACTTTCATTCACGTCAACCAGATTTATTTGAATAAAATTAAAGGGTTAGAGTTTAGATTTTAAAACATACAGTAGTATATGGGAATCCAATTGGTTAGTATAATTTCATTTTATTTATCATTCTCATCATAAAATAATAAATACTATTAGATATTTGATTTAATCCATTGGATGGACGTTAAATAATTGATCATCAAAATATTTTATGCGATTTGGAATTGTTTGTACTATAGTATTATAAGTTGATTGAGATATACGTTTGGATCGATAACGAATAGCCAAATATGGTAAGAAACTTTCAGCAATATCCTCCCGATTTGGATGCTCTTCAGCATAAGTGGATATAAAAACACCATCTTCTATTTGTGCACTCAACCAACCTGGTGATGATCCATGGTTTTTATCAAGTGATGTATGAGCTGCTTCATGCACCAAGGTTTCTTCCAATATACCTCCTCTAATATAATTTTCAGCCTGACCAGTATGAATTAGTATATTATTATTTCCTCCACCAAAAGGCTGGATACCTTTGTGTATCCATATTGTTTCTACATCTAACCTCAGTGCTTTAGGAAGTCTACCAACTTCTATTCCGATTTTTTTTGCTTCTACAAATGCATTATCAGAAGAACCAAACTCTGGATTGACTTGAATCTCACAAGTTGATCCATCATCAAAGGTTGCTTCAAATAGATAGGCCTCTACTGTTATCCAATCATTTACTCGGCGGTCAAACATAGTACGAATATTATGACCAGTATATGATGCACTAAGAAAGATAGTCTCATCCGCTGATGTAATGATATCTGGATCAATGAAAATAGTACCAGAAAAAGGAGGATTTTGAATCTTATTACTATTTTCTTCTTTTTCTTTGCAAGATGATGAACTAAGAATTAATAGCGCAATAAAAATAATAAAATAATTCTTCATTAACTGGAACCTATACAATTTTAAACCAAAATATTATGTTTCATTAATATAATATAATGATTTATTTACCGCCATTTTTGTTGTTTCCAATAATATAAAATGATTTCCACCGATTTATTTCTCTAATGCCAACTACCATCTTTTCACTGGTAATATTAACTGTCAAAAATTCTCCGGGGCCTTCATCTTTTTGTGTTGATCCTACACACCAGACAGGAGTACCTTTCCAATAATAATGATCAACTTCATGGGTATGGCCATGAAATATTCCTTTAATATTATAATCTTTGATGACATTATAGAATGTATCTTGATCTTGAACTGTCCACCATTTTTTCCCCCATTCATCAAACCCGTAATGAAAAAATAAAACTACTGGCTTGCCAGTAATTCCTACTTGTTGTTCTAGATCATTTTTTAAATAATCAAGACTGAATTGCGGTTCACGAAAAGAGTCTTTAAAATAATGACACCATTCACAATTTGGATCCCAAATATTAGCAGGATAAGAATTAAGGTTTACAAAATGAATATCCCCCCAATTCCATGAATAGTGAAGGCTATCTGGTGAAATAGTACCTAATAGTTTTCTTTGAAGATTTCGAATTTTAATTGCATTTCTTACGTATCCATTCTTATTTCCATCATGATTACCAAAACCTTCATAGACTGGATATAGGAGTTTTTTATTTCCATTAAGACCATAATGGTCTATAAATTCTACAAATGATTCTTTTTTACCATTTTCTGTCAAATCACCACATATTACTACACCAAATGGAATATCTACATTTCCACCAATAGAGTCGGGATAATACATTCCAGGAACCTCATTCATAGCATTAATGATTTCTATATTGAATGAACCCACATATTTATTTTTACCATAATGAGTATCTGAGGCAATAAAAAAAGTCAGATCTTCGGCATTTTGAGAGGCAAGGGATGCAATATAAAAAATCATATAAGACAGCACTGCTTTCATTTAATAATCCATTTCTACCATTAATAGTAATAATATCAAAATAATTTTTTCACTTAATATATTATCACTTCCAAATTTTCATTTGTATCGTTTTATTGAAACAAAAAAAGTATTCGGAAAAGCTTTCATACAATGATTATTAGAATAGGACCTTTATTACCAGGCATGGCCACGGCCAGGGCTAGAAAAGATTCTTTCATATGGTAAGGTTTCAAAATCTATAATTTTACCGTCACGAATTACTTGGTGAATCTTTTTGATATTACTGATATTGTTTAACGGATTTTCTTCTAATATGACCAAATCTGCGTACTTGCCAACCTCTAGTGTGCCAATCTTATCTAACATCTTACAAGCAATAGCTCCATTACGGGTAATCGCAACTATAGCTTCCATTGGCGTCATTCCTAGCTCAACCAATCCCTCCGTGGCAATCACGCTACCAATTCCAAAAGCTTGGTTCTCATATTTTTTATTACGGCGAAATTCAGGAGCTGCACCAAGATAATTATCTGTTCCAATGGTTATAATACAACCAGCTACGATGAGTTTCACAGCGTTTTTTCTACGAATTTCCATCATTTCTCCACTCGCACGAATTTCTGCACGTAACTCGGCAGAAGTCTTATTTAAATTTTCTCTACGTCGATTGTTAACTTCACTATCAGATACTTTTTTTGAATCTTTCTTGCGTTTTTTAAGATGACGTTCCCAGGCCGCTCCAGTAATTGTATTGGAAAGCATAGCGCCGACAATACGCCTTTCAGCAATTTCATTTATTAGTTCATCAGGCATTTCTGTCGAAAGCACCTCTGGGTGCTGAATAAGATCAATACCGGCAAGAACTGAAATCATCAGCCCTTCAGAACTTGTTGAATGTGTCTCAGCTATAAGATTTCGTTTATGAGTTTCTTCTACTATTACTTCCTGTGCACGAGGTGAGAATCCAATCATTATCGGGCTTGAAAAGTGACTAGTGCCACCGTATTTAATGAAATCTGGGCCCAAATCAAGGTAATTATTTATTGCAATTTTTAACTCATTCGGTCCCATATCCATTAATTCTTCGCCAGATCCTTGCGTAATAAAATCGTTAAATTGTTCTTGAAAAATTGTCAAATCTTTCTCTCGTATTAAAGAAAAAGAAATTGAATATGGTCCTCCCCATCCAACTATATTCCCAGCAACCAATATACGGGGACCTATAGTATCCCCCCGTGCAATAGCATCACGAATATGCATAAGTGGCAATAGCGATCCATAACTATCACGAACTGTCGTAAAACCATGTTTGAGTTGTAGTTGTGCAGCTTCAAGAGTAATGCTCTCATTCTTGTGTTCGTACCTAACAATTGTTTCACCTCTACCATATAATGAAAGGTGAACATTGCTATCAATAAACCCGGGTGTTACATACTTCCCTGTTGCCTTAATAATTTTTGCTTTACTAGGAATCTTGATAGAAGATTTGCGTCCTATTTCAGATATTTTATTATCCTGAATTATAATTACCCCGTTTCGGATTGGTGGTCCACCATTACCATCAATGACCGTACCCCCTACAATTGCGATAACATTTTGACCATTGGCAAAAGTCATAGCAAGTGTGATTACTGTAAGAAATAATTTTTTCAAACTATTCTCCTTTCTAGACTATTATTAAGTATTAATCCGGATTAACTCTGTTTCCAATATCGTTATATTCATGATCACCAAATTTTTTATTAATCACCTTAACACAATATAAGCCG
>PCAX01000043.1 GCA_002730795.1 Chloroflexota bacterium | reverse complement strand
TCAAATTATTGTCTGTTTCACCATCTCTGTCATACTAAATGTTATTCATAGGCAGATCAGCACAATACCTACGACAAAAGGGATGTGTGCACATATTGGTTACACAAAAAAGATTCATCCATACAAAATTTCGGCGTCATGCTGTGGATCATATCCTATTTCATTTTTTGTAGACTCTATATCAAAAACGTTGTAGGTGTTATTAGAAATAACATAATAATGCGCTCCAGATCTCAATTCTCCACGGATAAAAGTTTTATAACAACTATCTACAAATCTGGCCGAATCCTCTTGGTGGCACCACACTGTGAAGTATGCAACTTCGTCCTTTTTCCCGTTTTCTTCATTAATCCCACCCCATCTAGCCGCTATTGCATTTTTATTTATGGCCGCAAATCTTTGACACCAAGATTCTACGTATGCTTTCTCTAATCCATAATCACCTGTTGGGCAAGGTTCAGTGAATATTGAAAGAGGTTCGGGCCAATTATCTAATTTTTCAAAATTTCTTTTTGCAATAGTGCGATATGGTTCCTTATCAAAAGGGAAATAGGCCCCTCCAGTTGCGTGAACTGAACTAGATGCAACAACTAAAGTTTCTGGACAAACCTTTAAAATAGAATGAAAAACTTTATCGGTCATTTCGTTCATTTCACTTAACGTATCTTTTCTTGCGAGATATACGACCATATCCTTGCCTTCCAAGATTTCCTCTAATTTTTTTGTATCGCTGTAAATGTCCAAATCAATAAAATTTTTTTGGGCATTAGGATCTTTAGCCTTATCCCTTGAACCTTTACGATCAGCAGTGGTTATTTTATAGTGACTATTCAGTCTGGGAAGATAGGTCCTCAACCCAGAACCAATTTGGCCTTTTCCACCTAATAAGAGAACGTCTATCAAAGAATCATTAGTCATAATGATTTTAATTCTTCACGTGCCTTTGAACTAAATATGCTAATAAACAGAAGAATTTCTGGTATTCCGGTTAGGATAACATACCAAATAGCAAACCCAAGTGATTCGGCAGAAGACGCTACAAAAAGTTCTAATACTTTTACTACACTTAACAAAATAATCAAATAATAAAGGAACTTTATTCCCCGGGCAAAAAGATACGTGAATAAAATCCTTATGAGACCCACTGAAGCAAGTATCCAAGGAAATCCTCCCTCCCCAGGAAAATCATCCTTAAAAATAACCCAGGTTGAAGGAAGCGCAAAGGTAAGACCTATCACTACAAGTAGTATTCCACCTATATAGGAAAAAATTAGTGCACTGCGTAAGGGTGATATTTCTACACCAATTAAATGTTTCAACATATGTTTCTCCTTTTTGAATATTTTATTAGAGTAATTTTTTTTGGATATTAAAATCAATAAATCTAGGAGCGTTTTTCTTGTGAAATTAACCTCCTATGCTTGTAAGACCACCAGTGTTTAGTGGTACATTATGTGTAAAAGAAAACAACAATCTTTCTGGAAGAAATAGAAAAGACTGATATGCGATATGGGTAAATACATACCGAGTAAATCTTCCTGGGTGGCTGAACAAGTAGAACTTTATGAGAGTAGCCTAGGTGTTAAGGGGACAACGTTAAAGGATACGGGGCTGCCTGTCATCATAGTTACTCATCGAGGGCGTAAAACGGGTGCAATCCGTAAGATTCCCTTGATGAAAGTCGTGGACGGTGAAAATTACATCCTCGTGGCCTCAATGGGAGGTGCTCCAAAACACCCAGGTTGGTACCACAATCTAAAAGCACAATCAAATGTCGAGATTCGGGATAAGGCCAAAGTCTACAAAATGAAGGTCCGAGAAGTAATGGGCTCACTGGAAAAGCAGAGATTGTGGGCGATTGCCGTGGCGGTGTATCCTCCATATCAGGAATACCAAGATAAAACAGATCGCAACATACCTGTTTTTATCGCTGAAGCTAATTCATAACATGAAAATTACTAATGTGGAAACAATAGCTCTTCGAGACAACGCTGACGGAAATGTAACCTCGTGGAATCCTACTTACGGCGATTCATTAGATAGTTCCCCTGCTTCGACTGGAGGCTATGATATTACAATTGTCAAAGTAAATACTGATGAAGGTATAAGTGGAATTGGTCAATGTGAAGCACCAAGTCTTATTATCGATGCAATAATTAAATCCTCTCTGGGGCTGGAAAATTTAGTTATTAATGAAGACCCTACACAAGTTAATCGTTTATGGCAGAAAATGTATAACTCAACAGGAGTTTTTGGAAGAAGAGGAATCGTTATAGCCGCAATCGGAGCTATAGAGACCGCTTTATGGGACATTACCGGAAAATTCTACAACAAACCCCTTTACGAACTATTATGGAAATCTTTTACGACCTCTGCTTCTTTTTTTGAACCCAAAAAAAATGTAACCCCATACGCAACTGTTTATCCGCCAGGAGAAAATTTAGACGAACTTGAATCACGTTTAAAGATTGCAATGTCTAAAGGTTTAAATGCCGTGAAAATTGAAGAATGGCCTGGTCAATTTGCTAATGTGGACGTTGAAACAGACATAGCAGTTATTGAAAAAGCTAGATCTGTAATAGGTCCGAAAAAAGATTTAATGATCGATGTACAAAACCGATGGGCAGATGTAGGTCAAGCATTAAAAACTATAGAACACATAGAAAAATTTGATATATATTTTATAGAAGCCCCACTACCAGCGGATAATATACACGGGTATAGAAAATTAGTAGAATCCACAAATATTAGAATTGCTGCTGGAGACTGGGGTTTTAGCACCAGACATGAATTTGACGATTTATTACGAAGAGGAAAATTAGATGTGGTCCAACCTAGTTCTGTTAGAGCAGGTGGGATACAAGAAATATTATATATAGCAGAAAATGCCTATAATTTTGGTTCTCTTTGCATCCCTCATACTTGGTGCCATGTGGTTGGTGTAGCTGTGGAATTACATTTAGCTGCAATTACGCCCAATATGCCGTATTTTGAATTCCCTATCGCTTTTCCTAAATCACCATTGATAACAGATTTACTCACTCCGTCTTTTAAAATCTCAAAGGAAGGAAGTATAGAAGTCCCTGATAGACCTGGTCTAGGCTTTGAATTAAACGAAGATGTTATAAAGGAATATAGGGTTACACCTTATTAGGTAGAATTTTTTAAAAATCAGGCTGAAAAGTTATATAAAGAATCAAAATTGAATTGCACTATCCCAAAGGAACTTAATTGTCTCGAAACAGGTTTTCATTAATTCCTGATTCCACGCGGGAAGCAGTTATTTTGGGGCCGCAGGATTCCACCAACTCAATCCGATTTTTCCTCTAATAAAAAGGCATATCGGGATCAAGCTTACCTTCCATCTCTCGATTTTCCATAAGTACTGTTGCCCCTAAATCGAAGAATTTATTTCTTAAGGTTCTATCATAATGTCGTACGCATAGTTTTTTGCCGTTTTCTTCACAAAGTTTCACGGCGTGTTCTATAGCAGTGTCATTAGTTTTGGCAAAAGGATGCTCAGGATGAAAACTTCGATCAACACCTAGGTCTCCCGGTCCCCAAGAAAAACAATCAACTCCTTCTAATGAAAAAATAGGAATATTATTAATTGCGTTTAATGATTCTAGTTGAATCATTAATACCCCTGTTTTATTCCACCATTTAGGATAACCAAGCATATTTTGATCAGTTTCTTTTTTCCCTGAAGGTCTACCTGCTCCACCCCAACTTCTGACCCCTTCAGGCCTATAGTAAAAATTGTCCCTTGCTTCTCTTACTAAGTTAAAGTCCTCGGATTGAGGAACTTCAATTATCGTTGGACCATGATCTAAATAATTACCAATTAAGTAAGCGTGCCTTCTATGGTCAATTCTATAATGAATTGGTTTATCTAACTCATAAGCAGCTTCACATATTTTCATCAAGTAATCTTCATTTGTAGGAGAATGTTGACTGTCAACACATATAAAATCATAGTCATAGTAATCTAAAAGTTTTTCTATATCTTCCTTGTTGGAACCATATCTAATTGAGCATCCGACTACTTGTTCACCATTTGTAATTAGCTGTTTTAGGTCTTTCATTTTTCTTTTCTACTTTGTTACTACACTTTTATTGTATTTCTAACCCGTAAGAGTAATTATATTATTTTTGCCCTAGTTTTAGGCTAACGTGAGCGGTGTTATTTTTGAATACATGTGTGGCAAAAAGACTGGATGATAGGATGTAATCAATCGTGTATCAAAACGGTATGAAACCGTAAAAACTAATTTGAAGCGCGGCACCCGTGAGTTTGAGTTTCGGAGTTTTCACCAAACTCAATTCAAAGCAGATACACTTGTTCCAAACGATGAAGGTTTTTTACAAGTTACAGTAAACATAGTTTATAAATCGTCAAAACATGGTGAGGATAATATGAGAATTTCAAATGTATCGACCTATGCAGCAGAATTTAAACAAAATTCAAAAACACCAACAAATAAAAAATGGATATTTTTAAAAATAGAAACTGACGAAGGTATATATGGATGGGGAGAAGTGGGATCATCTGCAGCAGTTAGCGAAAATTTTATGGCTACGGCGATTAAAGAAGTGTCAAATCAATTTGTTGGAGAAAATCCGATGGACACAGATCGACTTTGGAACAAGCTATTTAGGCTTTTTTCCTATATGGGATCAAGAGGTTTTACGACATCACTTACAGCAGGGTTTGATATAGCTTTATGGGACATAAAAGGTAAGGTGAGCGGATTACCTGTTTATGATCTATTGGGGGGAAGCTATAGAAGTCCCGTTAGATTATATTGTAATGCTTGGTTCCCTAATTGTTATACACCAGAAGATTATGCAGCTGCGGCAAAAAAAAATCTTGTTGCAAATGGTCATACCGCTTGTAAGCTAGATCCCTTTATAGAAATGGCCCCATATCATCAAATGTATCAAGATGGCTTCATTTCACAGGAAGGTGAACAACTGGGTTACGACATAACGGCAGCAGTTAGAGAAGTAGTAGGTCCCACTTTTGAAATACTGATTGATGCACACGGTCACTATAACGTTCCAAATGCTATTAGATTATCGAATAATTTATTTGAGCAATCTAACATAGCTTGGTTTGAAGAGCCTGTCCCTCCGGAGGGTATAAATGCCCTGAAACAGGTTAAGGAAAATACTAATGCCCCAATTTGTGTAGGTGAAAGGCTTTATACCAGAGCTGATTTTATTCCGATACTGGAAAATAATTTAGCAGATTTTATTATGCCAGATACTGTTTGGACAGGAGGGATTTCAGAAATTAAGAAAATAGCCACAATGGCTGAAGCCTATTACATACCTGTAACTCCTCATGTAATACCAGGAGGTCCATTAGAATTAATAGCAGCCGCACATGTAGTAACTTCTATACCTAATTTTTATAGATTGGAGCATGCGTGGACCCTTATACCGGAGCATAATAAACTTTTACTGGAACCTTATGTAATAAAAGATGGGTACATACATTTAAATAATAAACCGGGGCTTGGGTTTGAATTAAATGAAAATAAATTAGAAAAAATTTAATGTTTGGTAAACGGTATACGATTCGAACCCTCATCGTGTTACTAGCACCGTGCATTAGCAAATTTTTAGACCTAAATGTGATTGTCGGCTGGTTTGAAGCTTCAATCTGATAGTGTGAACAACAACAAATTTTCAACGATGGGACTAGTTGACCTTAACTGAAATAGTGAGTTCGTCCGTGAGTTGAGATTTAATTGAAGAAAAAATAATAAATAAGCAATCCAAGTATCAACCCTATTATCATGCCTTCGATAAAGGCAAACCAGACTATACCATAATCGGAAATCCCAAATTTATCCTGAAAACTTCGTTGGAATTTTTTATGCCATTTGATTAGTGCTGAAATCATTATTTGGTTAGTGATAACCAAGAATCCTGTTTACCAAAAACAATCCTTGGCTATCACTTATATTTTGTCACCGTTTCTTCGTTGAGTACAAGTAAAAATAGAGTCAACATAACTATACTAAGTTCAATAGTTGTAGATGCCTTCGTAGCCTTTGTTTTGTTCCAATATAATCAGCATCCAATCAGCATCTATTAATCTTAAACATACTTAATAATGACAATAAATAACTATTATTATCCATTAAACATCGTCTATTATATTGTAAATGAAATCTGTAAAACATTTATATAAGTATGAGATTATCAGGAATAATGTTCATTCTGCTGTTAGGCAGTGGGCCTACCTACACAATCTGAAACTGCCAACTGCTCGCCATATGGAAAGGGTTTTCAAAGGACTATGTTGCGATAGTGTTGGAGGACATAATTCAAGAGCAAATACTAGAATAGGTAAGGGTAGTAGTTGTAATGAATGGAAGATTTTTAAGGATGTTATTCCTCTACAGTATAAAGATAAGAGAACGCCTAATAGAAATATGGTTCTCCAACTTAAGAAAGAAGTCGAAAAGGAAATAGAGGATGGTGATGGTGTTCGTACTCCGCAGGAATTTATGAATCAAGCGGATAGCCGTAACGTTTTCGTTAGTATGGACAAAGATGGGAACGACATTATTCCAAGGTTGAACGAACACGATTTCATTTTCAACAGATTAGACGAAGGGTTCCTAACATCCAACAAACTAACTGACACAAACGTCCGTATCCATCATCTCAACGAGATATCGAAGTCTCTGTTCGATGGTAGGTATATTTCCAAGATAGGTGCTGATTTGTTTTCAGATCTCCGGGAAACATTGGAATTACTCGACCCAGTGTCTACGGTGTTCTTACTAGAGGAGTATGCCTTCAGACAATATGCCACTTGGAGGTATGAGACTTTTCCGGAATATGCGACCGACCAAACGGTATACCTGACACAGACATCGGACCTAGATATGTTGATTACGTTAGCACCATGGAAAAATGTATTACCGCCATTTACACTGGGATGGCGAGGTGAACAGGACAGTTGGTGGGATACTTTGGTGGAAGGCGGAGACTTGTACAATCTACATTTGAATGTGCCTTCATCACAGGAGCCTTTCAAGTTATCAGTGCCAGGATTTAGGCAGCTTCAGTCATACTACTTTTACCACCTTCTAAACCATCACACTGCCACAAAAAACAGTTATCTCACATGGGAATTTGGACATGAATACGCAGGCCAGCCGATGACATGGACATCAATTTGTAAAACAACAATGAACTGGTGGAAAAACCCAAACGTATACGAACTAAGGGTTCAGACCGCTGAATCTCAACAAGAACAAGAGAGCACACCAAATGCTTCGTGGCAGAATAAATAGAACTAACAGACTACAAATAGACCCATAATCCGAAGAAAAATAGATTGAATATAAGGGGTCCTGAAAGGTTCTGGCGCCGAGTTTTGTATAATCGAGTTATGAAAAATGTACAAACAATACTGTTGGGATTGATCATAGCTTTAGGGGTTATATACATAGGATATAACGAAACGAGATGGGAGAGAAGTAAAGATAACAGCGATACCCATTCCGAACATTTTTTAAAACATTTAGAAATTGGTCATTAATTTCGGTGTTATTCAACTACAATTTGAAACTTATTTTCAAGGTTAAATGATTTAACGAATTCTGATTTAATAAAATTAAAAATGGATTAGTGTGTAGGTTTTCATTATGTCTCTAAATGTTAACTTTGGATTGGTTTTGATGATTTTAGAAAGACCTTATTTTGTTTTTTGTAGGGTACGTTGTTTATTTCTGGAATGGGCATTAAGTTGAACTTTACGTAGGCGGATATGTTTTGGGGTTATTTCTAAACATTCATCGGGCATTATATATTCTAATGCTTGTTCAAGAGTCAGTTCTTTATGAGTATCCAGGTGTTGGGTATTATCCGCACCAGCAGAACGCATATTAGTTTGTTTCTTACCTTTAACGGGATTAACATCCATATCTTGCGGACGAGGATTTTCTCCAATAATCATTCCTTCGTACACTTCAGTAGCAGGAGGTACAAATAGCTGACCTCGTTCCTGAAGATTTAGAAGGGAATATGTGGTGGTAGTTCCTCTTCTATCAGATACTATACTGCCAGTAGGTCTGGGTCTTATTTCGCCTTTCCAAGGTTCGTAACCTTCAAATACGTGATGTGCTAACCCGGAACCTCTAGTCTCGATTATAAAATCATGATGAAACCCAATTAATCCCCTGGCTGGAACAATGTAATCCATTCTTACCCTACCTTTGCCATTGTTAATCATGTTCAGCATTTTACCTTTACGTTGAGCCAATGATTTAGTCACAACGCCCATGTGGGATTCTTCAATATCGACTGCTAATCTTTCGGTGGGTTCGTGAAGCTTCTCATTAATGATTTTAGTGACTACTTCAGGTTTCCCTACGGTTAGCTCAAATCCTTCTCTCCGCATAGTTTCAACGAGAATCGCCAGTTGTAGTTCTCCTCGACATTGTACAATCCATGAATCGGGTCTTTCCGACGGGAGTACTTTTATTGAAATATTACTAATTAGTTCTCGATCTAGTCTTTCCTTAACCATACGAGCCGTGAGTTTATCTCCGTCAAATCCTGTGATAGGAGATGTATTAATACCGATTGTTGACGATAAACTGGGTTCATCTATTCTAATTACTGGTAAAGGATTCGGGTTTTTAGGATCGGATAGAGTTTCACCAATTGTCACATCAGGAATGCCAGCAACAGATATAATTTCTCCAGGACCAGCTTCATTTGCCCCTATTCTTTCAAGCCCTTCCGTGACATATAGTTCGGTAATTCGAACATTTTCTATGCTGCCATCTAATCTACAATGAGAAATCACTTGATCTTTTTTTATGGTTCCATCGTGAACTCTACAAACAGCTAGTCTACCTAAGTACGTGGATGCATCTAAATTAGTAACGTGGGCTTGTAATGTGTTTTCATCATCGTATTCTGGTGCCGGTATATGAGACATTATTAAATCAAATAACGGAGTTAGATCTGTCCCATATACGTCTATTTCTGAAGATGCAATTCCATCTCTTCCGTTTACGTAAATTATCGGAAAATCAATTTGTTCTTCAGTAGCATCTAAATCAATAAACAACTCATACACTTCGTCAATTATTTCTGGGATCCTCGCATCTGAACGGTCTATTTTATTAATGACGAGAATGATTGAGAGTTTAGATTCTAGAGCTTTCCTCAAAACAAAACGCGTTTGGGGTAGTGGCCCTTCACTTGCATCCACTAGTAGTAAGACCCCATCCACCATAGCTAATCCACGCTCAACTTCTCCACCGAAATCAGCGTGCCCTGGCGTATCGACAATATTTATTTTAACTTCTCCCCAACGCACAGCTGTATTTTTCGAAAGTATGGTTATACCTTTTTCTCGTTCTAAATCCATAGAATCCATGACCCGATCAGTCAATGCTTTGTATGTTGTTACGGATCCTGATTGCTTGAGCATTCCGTCAACTAATGTTGTTTTTCCGTGATCGACGTGAGCAATTATTGCAACGTTGCGCCGGTCTTCTCTTCTATTCGTGGCCATGAAACTCCGTTAATTATCTATTGATTTAACAAACGACACTTTTCAGAATAACACTATGGTATTAGAAGAACATTGAGATCCTAAAACGATATAACCAAGCAAAGGGAAATTATTGCTGGCTAATATACAAATAATGATCTTATCCTAAACTAGATGTCTCTTGTAGAAAGCAAGATCAAAACTTTCCAATTTCGCAAAAATTACTGTAAAGTTACGTTAGTTGAAGTTTATAAGACCAAAAACATTAATCCGGGAACAGAAAAATGTCCAAGTGCGATAACCTAAATTGCCAATGTGATCCATGCGAGTGTGATCCTTGTGACTGCTAACGTCGTACACTCGCAAAACGATTAAGCTTTTATAAAAAAATAGGTTACTATCTGGTTAAATCTGTGAATTTTTTTTTATCATTCGTTCTATTATCATTCGTTCTATATGTAATAAGGGATTCATTTAATAATCTGAAAGAGCCTGTATTTCTCTGTTTTAGGGCACGTTAATGAGAGGTTTGGTAAGATTCCTGATTCCATTTGTTATCGCAATAATTTGCGGATACCTTTTTTCTAAATGGATAAGTTCATTTGGTTCTTAAAAAAAGGAAAATCAATCGAACTGATTTTGCTTTATAGATATTTGGTACTAAATTAATAAACACTATGACTATAGAATCATGGGTTGCCCTTACTTTTGCCTTTATTTTAGGTGCAATGAGTCCGGGTCCTTCGTTAGCTACTGTTTTACGTAATACATTGGTTGGAGGAAAGGGAAATGGTATTCTGACCGCAACGGGTCATGGATTGGGTTTCGGGGTATATTCATTTATAGTGGTTTCTAGTTTTGCATCCTTGTTGAATATATTGCCTACTGCCGAGGAATTCCTAAGATACGCAGGTATTATTATTCTTGTTTACTTGGCTTATATTTTTGGTAAAAAGGCTGTCAATTATGAAAAGGAAAATTTTGGTAATCACATAAATCCATCTCATGGGGCAATCAAGTTCGGTTTTGTTCAGGGTTTTTTAATCGCCTTATTAAACCCAAAAATTTTGGCTTGGATGATAGCAATTTATACTCCATTTATTAATCAAGAATTTAGTTTAAATACCGTATTGTTTATATCATTATTGGGACTAATCATTGATGGTGGCTGGTACATATTTGTTGCAACAATCGTTGGCAATAACAGTGATAAAATAACCAGCATAATATCGTCTCAGAGAATAGATGGAATTATGGCTTTGCTGATGTTATTATTCGCTGGAATATTAGCGGTAGATTTCATTTAGTTTTAGTTCTGGGTACCTAAAAAATATCTACCAATATTTTTGTCATTCAGAATTTCTAGTGCGGTTGACGTATGAATCACCTTACCATTTGAAAATATGTAACCTCTATCCGAAAGACTTAGTGACAGACGTGCATTTTGTTCGACTATTAACACCGTGATCCCCATATTCCTGAGTTCTGATATTTTATGTATGATTAACTCTCGAAATTTTGGAGAAAGTGCTGCAGTGGGCTCATCCAGCATCATGAAAGACGGATTAGAAATCAGGGCTCTTGAAATAGCCAGCATTTGGCGTTCTCCCCCTGACAATGATTCGGCGACGTCCTTTGACCTTTTTTCAACATCTGGGAAAATTTCATATGCCCATGAGATGCGTTCAGATAATTCTTTGTTAAGTAGGTTCAAACCTCCCATTTGAAGGTTTTCGTAAACAGTGAGGGACGGGAATATATTGTTTGTTTGAGGCACATAAGCAATACCATTGTTAACCAACGTATCGGCCCTCCATCCGGTAATATCTTTGTTTTTGTAACGTATTTTTCCTTCATAACGGTTTGCCATTCCGAAAATAATTTTTATAAAAGTTGATTTTCCGCAACCATTAGGACCTATTATGGTGACGAATTCTCCATGATCAACGTAAAGATCAATCCCATTTAGAATTTGTATGGCTCCGTACCCACCAGTGAGATTGGTTACTTCCAGTACTTTAGTCATATTATTTTTTTAGGGATGATCCTAAATATGCCTCGGTAACTGATTGATTGTTTCTAACGTCATCCGGTGTTCCTTGCATTAATATTTCTCCTCCGTCCATCACTATAATTCGGTCTACACCAAACCTAAGGATGAAGTCCATATTGTGTTCAATAACTAGAATCGAAATTCCGGATTCATCAACTAATGAACGTAAATTTTCGAAGATTTTGTCCGCTAGTATACTTGCGACTCCAGCAACCGGTTCGTCCAACATAATAACTTTTGGAGAACCCATGAGAGCTCTTGCTAGGTCAGCAAGTTTGCTTTGCCCCCCTGATAAATTTCCAGCTAAATTGTGAGCTACATGCGACAATTCTAGTGAATCCAATATTTCATAAGCTTTATGTAGCCGTTCTTTTTCAGCGTTGGTCGAATTTGGATTAAATAAACTCAGGATTGGGTTGGGTGAAAATTGATTTTTTGATGATACTAATATGTTTTCGATTACGGTCATTTCTTTCCATAACCTAGTGTGTTGAAAAGTGCGGGTTATACCGAGTTTATGTATCTGATCGGGGCGTAAACCTGCTGTGTTATTACCAAGTATTTCTATGTGTCCGGACATTGGTTTTAATAACCCCGATATACAATTAAATGTAGTTGATTTTCC
>PCAX01000042.1 GCA_002730795.1 Chloroflexota bacterium | reverse complement strand
TGTAAACGAAGGATTTCATTGGCAATATCCCGCCCCAATTGGTTCGAGAGACGTTGTAGCTGTAACTACTACGAGAAGGTTGGAAATCGGGTTTAGATCGGGACAAGACGGGTTCACAGTGGCTCAATCTGTTCCTGTCGAATCTCTCATGATTACGGGAGATGAAAATATAGTTGATGTACAAGCTGTTGTGCAATACAGAATAGTGGACTTGAAGAGTTTCCTTTTCGAGGTGGGCGATCCGGGTGATCCTGACAGAAATATTCCTCCTGGGAGACCTGATGGAAAGACCCTCAGGGATATTACTGAAACTGCTGTTCGCCAAGTGGTGGGTTCTCGAAAGATCGACGATGTTTTGACCACGGAAAAAGAGCAGGTTCAAACTGAAGTATTAGTTAAAATGCAACAACTAGCTGCCGAATATCAGACAGGACTTCAAATCCAACAGATGCTACTACAAAATGTTAACCCTCCTCAGGAGGTTCAGGCTGCGTTTGAGGATGTTGTAAAAGCCAGAGAAGATCGAGACCGCATGGTAAACCAAGCCGAAGCATACCAAGCTGACGTACTTCCTAGGGCCATTGGTGAAGCAGCGCAAATCACCGAAGCAGCGGAAGGGTTTAAGAGAGGGCGTGTAGCAAAAGCTCAAGGTGAGGCGGACGGTTTTACTGCAATCCTTGCTGGATATCAGAAATCCCCTGAGGTAACTAGAAAAAGGCTTTATCTTGAAGCAATGGAGCAGATTTTGCCAGGGGTAAAGAAGTTTATTTTGAGTGATTCGGGAGTGTTACCGTTTTTACCTCTTGATAATGGAAGTAGTGTAGGGCAGTAGGAATGGGTAAAACTCTTTTTTCCATATTATTAATAATCGTGTTGGTATTTGTTGCTGTAACTCAAATCTTTTACACCGTTGACGAAACTGAAATGGCGATCGTCGTGAGATTAGGAGCCTATCAAAGGAGTCACATAAGTCCTGGATTACAGGTTAAAACACCATTCGTTGAATCAGTAACTAAGTTTGATAAACGTTTACTGCGAGTAGACGTCCAAACTGCTTCACTTCTAACGTCTGACAAAAGGAACCTCTTGATTGACTCTTATGCGAGATATCGTATAAAAGACCCTCTTATGTTTTATAGGACATTGCGTGATGTGCCCCAAGCTGATGCTCGAGTCGGGGATATAGTAAACGCGCAAATGCGCCGTGAAGTGGCTTTGGACCTGCAGGAAGAAGTTATATCTGAAACCCGAGAAAACATAATGCATAAAGTTACTGAAGCTAGTAACAGGTCTGAAATTTCGAGAACAGAAGCAATCGAAATATATGGAACACTAGCTAAGGGAGAAATTTCGGTGATAGTTACCGAAAAGGATTCGGAAGGCAGGTCTTCGAGAGGCCGACACGCTAATGCCTCTGAGATAGCGGATCTAGAAGCCACCGGTTCGATATCTGATAAACCTGATGCAGAGATAACCTACTATTTTCCATTAAAAGAAAAATATGGCATCGAAATAGCCGACGTACGTATTAAACGGGCAGATTTCCCTTCCGACATAGCCACCAGCGTTTTTGCTCGTATGGAGGCGGAAAGAGAACGTATAGCGAAAGGATTACGTGCAGAAGGTGCACAAATGGATGCCGAAATTCGTGCAGAAGTTGATAAACAAGTACAAATAATATTGGAGAGTGCTAAAGGTACCGCTGAGCTACTTCGAGGTGAAGCTGAAGAGGAAGCCATAAATATTCTTGCAGATGCACTTGGCAAAGATCCTGAGTTTTATGAATTCAGACGATCCCTTGAAGCGTACAAAATTGTGATAGATTCTCACTCATCGATTGTTTTGGACCCTGATAGTGATTTATTAAAATACCTAGAAAGTTCTGATAAGCCATAGGGTCCTTATCATTTTCTATTAAGCGGTTTGAGGGATATTTTCCCGGTTTTAATTTTAGCTGCTACTTCGCTTAGATCTTTTTGAGTTTCTATACTTGTCCAGAATGCATTTGATGAGAAGGAAGTTATTTTGCGGCTTTTTACTAATTCTGGGAATGTTGTAGTTTCGTGATCCCCTATATCGGGTAATAAGTCACATATGGACCTTTCAAAAAAATAAATGCCACTGTTAATATAAACTGGTAAATTGCCTTTTTCACTAAATTTTGTAATGTTACCTGAATTATCAGATTCAACCAAACCGTACCGATTTGGGTGTAGTACTGTCATTACCGTCGCCGTTGAAGACCTTGTTACATGAAAATCTAACAATGTATTTAAATTTTGATTTGTAAGCACATCGCCGTTAGTTACCAATACTGTAGTAATTTCATTTGGAATCATAGAAAACCCCTTTTTTACTGCCCCACCCCGACCCAAAGGGTTATCTTCATATGAATAATGGGCAGTTATTTCAAAATCACTCCCGTTACCAAAATGGTCGAAAATTTTTTCTCCTAGGTAACCACATAAAAATACTACGTCGGTAATCCCCTGGGATTTCATCCAGCTAACTTGATATTCAATAATTGGAATGCCCATGATTTCGACCATTGGTTTAGGACGGTCATTTGTAAGAGGACGGAGACGTTCACCACGTCCGCCAGCTAATATGAGCCCGTAAAGTTTGTTTGTCATTAATTACTAAATAATGTAGCGCGTAGAAATAATTAAATACAATTTATATCAAGAAAGTTGTTATTGTTGTAGAGAATCGACTATTTGACATAAAAAATCTTCTTGGGTGGCAGCACAAAAATTTGCAACCGAATAGTTTGTATTTACAAACTCATCGTATACACCCGGTGACTGTACTACAACCAAATCTAACGATGGGCAGACCCAAATATGCTGTTTATTATTTCCTATAGACGCAAATGAGTCGCTAGGTAGATTTGGCCACATCTTTCCTTTTGAATTAGACCAAAAGCCTAAGCCTAATTTATGTTGTTCTGGAGATTCTTCTTTGAACGCTTTCTTTGGAACAGAAGTTGCGTTTTTGATCCATTCTGTTGGTATAATTTGCCGACCTTGCCAATTTCCATAATTGAGCCACAGTAATCCTAATTTTGCCATATTTCGTGAATTCATGTAGAAAAAAATTTTATGACCAAATATTGCCTCGTTGATAGTGGTACTTGGGTCAAATATAGATTTGTATTTCCAAGTGGCTTCTAGTCCAATTGGATTCATAATTTTCCACTTGGCCAGTGCCCCTATTCCAGCTCCTTTATCTGGGTGTTCAGTTTTATATAAATTGTAATTGGCAGCTATCGCGTGGGAAAGAATGTTCATTCTGCATCGTTTCAGTGGCAATTGTTGTTTAGGGGTGACAAAAATGGGTGTGTCTTTATATAGTCCACTAATGAGATGATGAAACGTAATCGACGTATTTGGTAGGTATGGATGTTTTTGAGGTAATCCAACATTTGAGTTTTGCACAAATTCAGGGTAATAATCTCCAACTTTATCATTTATGGAGCGGATAATTTTTTCTGAAATGGTGATCCCCAATAAACTGCATAATATTGATTCAGTAATAGAGCCTTGATTTAAATTTTTGTATGCATCAATCCTGTAATACCACTCGACTACTATTTTCCCCTGGCGAACAATGGTAATTCTGTAAGGATTTCCAGCCGATTTATCTGCAATAAAAGTTCCGGCTTTCAAAAGTTTCGATCGATTAAAACCAAGACATTCTGGATTTTTTGTCGTCCAAAAACTTTTTTTATTCTTCGACATTTGACTAGAATATTTCCAAATTATTCATACTCGACAGAAGATCTGACGACTGACGACATAGTTCTATGAAGGTGGTTCTTCATTTCCTCCGGCTGGCACGTTGTAGTTATATATGCCATGGCTATTCCACAGTCCAGATCCGCCCAGGCTGAAGAAATGCCCAACCCTCCGTGCCCAACAGTCTGACAATGTTGAGGGGCACTAAACTTGTTATTTATACCTGAATTTAGCATTAATCCTAACCCCAGTTTATAGTAATAACCAGAATGTTCTAACCCTTCCGCCTTTGTTGTGGTTATCTCTGAAATTACTTTTTGTGGTAACCACGAATTGTGTTTGTATTTACCTTTATTTGCGATTATGGAAAAAAACTTGCAGATATCATTTGATGTACTTACCGCTGATGCTGCTGGCATGATTACCAGGTTTTTATGTATGGCACTCATGTTTTTAGGCAATAATGGGTCTTCGAAATCATCCGAGACATTCAAAGGCAATAGACGTTTTTGCTGGGGCAAAGGGATGATGAAGTTTGTATCGTTTAAATTAAGTGGCTCCGACACTTCTCTAATAAATGAATGTTCAAATGAGAGACCTGAAATTCTGGACGCTAATTCAGCCACAATCCAACCAAAAGTTAAAGCGTGGTATTGAATCATTTGCCCAGGTGGATATTCTGGAACTAAACCTTCGATCCATTCTATTATTCTGCCCCAGTCGGCATAATCCCTTAATGGTAGGGATTCATGGTTTGGTACACCGGCTGTGTGTGTCAGGACATTTTTTATCGATGTTCTGTCTTTACCATTGTTTCCATACTCTGGCCAGAATTTTATTATTGGATCGTCCCATTCAAAGAATCCTTTGGCATAATATCTCCATAAGACGGCAGCTACTAAAGGTTTACTAATAGACATTATGGGGAACAATGGTTTTTTTATAGTTTTAGGTGTCGAATTTATTTCATAAATAATTTTGTTTTGAGCACTAATAGATAAAGAGGCTGTTCGGTGATACCCTTCCGTTATTTGCTTGTTAAATTCCGTTTCTATTCTTTGTATGTTAAGATTTTTGTAATTCATGAATTGTTTGGGTACTTTAAATAAGGAATAACTTGAGGTCCTTCGGGTAACACACATAAGGTTGAAGAAGATCCGTAATGATTCAAAGAAAAATTAATTGCTTTATTTATATCTGATATAGGTTCCAGATGTGCCTTCCTCACGTCAGAATCTTCGATGTAGGAATTTTTCAGAAAAATTTTCGCGGTTTCCTGGATCTGAGCCTGTATTTGTACTTGCCACTGGTCAGGTTCAACAAAGTTATTGTTTTTTATCATCAATAGTAGGTCGCTTGGGGTTTTTTGGGATTTCAATAAAGAAGCGTATGACCCGTGGTTAGGAAGTCCATCTTTACACTCGGAGGCACATATTATTGTGCCGTTTGGTTTTACGATACGGGCAGCTGCAGCCATACCTTTTACGGATTGATATAGGTTTTGATCTAAAGGAAACCCTGCATTACTTGTCAACACGATATCAAAAAGCGAATCCACTTCTTGTATTGCATCCTTTTTTGCGGCCTGACAAGCCAATCCGTGTTCTTGAAATAGTGATCCTGCAAAAACACGTGTTATTTCTTTTTTATTATTTAAAGTTACATCTATGGAAAAATCGGGTGGGCACATACGTGCAATGTCCCTGATATCTTTATGAACGAGGTTGTTTTTTGTAATTCCCCAAGTAGAATTTTTATGGGCAATCCTGTCAAAATTATGTAGTTCCAAAATAGTATTTATACCCGCTAAACCTGGAGCAACCATTTTTGGGCCTCCGCTAAATCCAGCAAAGAAATGAGGTTCAACGAATCCAGTGGTTATCCGAAGATCTGCATTTACCCACTCTTTATTTAGAAAAACATCTACATTATTCGATGATTTACCTAAATACCGTAAACGTGAGGAATCATAGGCATCATGGTTTACTACCCTATACTTAGTCGCTATTTCTTTCCCGAGCATATCTACAATTTCGTCATTTGTGCAGTTTCTATGCGAGCCAGTAGCAATTAGTAGGGTTATATCCTCTCTGTTTATATCGGGAAGGTTGGATATTATAGCCTTTAACATCTGTTCCCTTGGTTGTGCTCTTGTTACGTCACATATAGATATACTAACTTTTGCGCCTGATTTTTGAATTTCTCTTAGTGGTTTAGCCCCTTGAGGATCGTTTATAGCATTATCGATTTCTGCTATTTCATTGCCAAGGCTTGGTGGATATGACGGGCTTACAATTGTAGTTCTTTCCTCTGGAACTTCAACATTAATAACAGATTTTCCGTAATAAATGGGTATGGTAATATTTGTGGGCATTTCACCTACTTTTCGCGGTGTATCTTTACTCCAACGGATTTCGAAAACCTTACGGCGCCAGGTTTTTTTAGGGTCACGGTAACACCTGTAACCAATGGTTCACCGAGGCATTCATCGGCCAATTTTCCAGCTAGAGATTCGATCAGTTTGTAATTTGAATTTTTGACTAATCGACTAACTTTTTTGACAATATCTCGGTAATTTACAGTATTTGCTATCTTGTCGGTTTTTATTGATGAGGATAAATCAGTTTCTAACAGTAAATCTACCAAAATACGTTGAGGTGTTTCTCGTTCCCATTGATTAACGCCTACGATACAGAAGAGTTCAATCTCTTCAATAATAATTGTATCGACTTTGTTTTTTTTCACGATATTGTAATAAATCTGTTAAAACCATGCAGGGAATTGTAAAGGTTTCAGTTTAGTAGATATGTCGACCACCATCAACTCTGATCTTTTCACCAGTTATAAAGTCATTATTTATTAAACTGAGTATGGCCGATGAAATTTCATTAACAGTTCCTAATCGATTGGCAGGCCCCAAATCCATTTTCGGCACATCTTTTTCCGAAATAACTCCGGAGTCCGCAGGTGGTAAAATTGCCCCCAGAGCTATTTCGTTTACTTGGATATTTGGAGCCATTGCAACGGCCAAGGATTTTGTTAAACCCGATAACGCCGATTTACTGACGCCATAAGAAAATCTTTTTTTTCGAGCAGTTCGCCAGTCTCCTATGTTTATAATTTTCCCAAAATTATTATACGGAATATTGTTTTTCATTAGCTGAGCTAACAAAAATGGAGCTGTAAAATTTATTGCCATCATTTTATCCCAATCGCTCAGGCTAATATTATTAAGAGAATTCTTACTGAACATAGAAGCATTATTAATTAAAATTTCTATACACCCAAATTTTTTTTCAATTGATGATACTAAAACGTTAATTTCATCAACGTTTTCTAGGTTGGCCTTAACAGCGAATGCCGAACCGTCATCTTCGTTAATTATCTTTACGGTGTTCAGAGCTTCTTTTTTGGAGGAATTGTAGTGAACTGCTACGTTCGAACCGGCTTTCGCCAAAGATAATGCAATACTTCTACCGATTCTTTTACCGGCGCCGGTTACTAAAGTTGTCTTGTTTTTAGGATTCAATTATTAATGAACCGGTAAATTCTAACGGACATGTGACATAAATTCTTCTCTCGTTGCAGAGTTAGATTTAAAATGCCCAAGTAATGTGCTAGTTATCATGATTGTGTTGGGTTTTTTTATTCCTCGCATAGCAGCGCAAAGGTGTTGGGCTTCTATAACTACACCAACGCCTATCGGGTCGACATGTTCAAACAAAAAAGATGCTATTTGTTGAGTCATTCGTTCTTGCACTTGAAGACGCCTAGCGTACATTTCAATTATCCGAGGAATTTTCGAGAGTCCAACTATCTTTTTTTTGGGTGTATAACCTACATGCGCTTCACCATAAAAAGGAAGCATATGATGTTCACATAATGAGTAAAAATCCACGCCTTTTACAATTACCATTTCATCATATTCCACATCGAAAAGCGCGTTATTTAAGAGTTCGTCGGGTTCGATTAAATAACCTGAAAGCAGTTCTTCGTACATTTTTGACACTCGGATGGGCGAATTTAATGTTCCGTCCTCATCTACAAACTGTTTTATCGATTTTATGATGCTGGACACGCCCAATTCTATATGGTTTTTAGCTTCTTGTGAAAGAACTTTGTCGCTGCTAAATTGTGATGATTTCCGGTTACTTTTCATGTCTTACTCTAACCACCTGATACAGCGGGGACAAAATGAACTTCAACATCTGGATCGAGTTTTTGTCTTAGACCCTGTCTTGTTGCCACATAGCCAACTACAGCCGATAGCCCAGGCCTCAATTTATCATCCTTTACTAATCGATCCTTTATACCCGGATATAAATTCTCAAGCTCATCAACCAATTCCCTCAGTGTGGCTGCAGGTACATCAACTTCAGGGACACCATTAGTAAATTTTCGGAGTTGAAAAGGAATGAAAACTTTTGCCAAAAATCACCTTGAGACTTTAATCATAGATATATCAATCTTTTGATATAGCGTCCAGAATTCTTCCAGGTTTAATTGGTTGTTCATAAATCCTTTTGCCGATAGCGTCGTTTATAGCATTACCCACTGCGGCGATCGGAGGACAGAGTGGGACTTCCCCAACGCCCCTGACACCATATGGATGATTGGGATTTGGGACCTCAACCATTATTGTTTCAATCATAGGCAAATCTAGAGAAGTTGGCATTCGGTAATCGAGAAACGAGTAGTTGGCCATTGAACCGTCATCGTTGATGAAATATTCTTCGTTTAGAGCCCAACCTATACCTTGAACCACCCCTCCTTGAATCTGTCCCTCGGCGTAAGATGGGTGGATGGCCGTCCCGACATCTTGAATAGCGGTATATCTAACTACGTCCGTTTTTCCTGTTTCTGGATCTATTTCTAAATCACAGATGTGGACAGCATATCCGTTGCCTCCTGCAGCCATATTGACTGATGAAGTGGTTGATACCGGAGCACCAGTGACGCCAAGTTTTTCAGCCAGCTCTTTTATAGAAAGCTTGAGTTCAGATTCTTTTGTTGACCTGAACACTCCATTGCTAAATTCTATGTCAGTTTCGTCTATTTCCCATAAGATCGATGCCCTTGTTTTTAATTCTTTTACCATACTTTGGGCAGCTAAATACGCTGCGTAACCTGTTGCGAAAGTCGTACGCGACCCTCCAGTTGTACCGGTAAAGCCAATTGAGTCCGTATCTGGTATAGATGGTTTAATGTCTTCGGCAGCTAGGCCTAGTACTTCTGCGGCTTGCATTGCTATAGATGCCCGAGTTCCGCCTATATCAGCTGACCCTTCATTCATCATTACAGTGCCGTCGTCGGACAACATTAGGTCACATGTGGATGGCCCCCCCCCATTCATCCAATAACCACATGCCAACCCACGACCTCGAAGTTTTCCATTATCAGGTTTACCCAGAGGCGAATTCCAATGGGAAGAATTTCTTGTAGCGTCTAAGCTTTCTTCAAAACCCACCTTTTCTAACAGGACCCCATCACCTCTTCTAGTTCCTTTCTTAGCCGCGTTATCTAATCGAAACTGTATTTTGTCCCAGCCTTTGTTTTCGCATATTTCGTCAACCACTGTTTCTATTGCAAATGCAGCTTGGGGTGAACCAGGGGCACGGTAAGCTGCAGATTTCGGTTTATTAACGACTATGTCGAAACCGTCAATTCTTGAGGCTGGGATGTTGTAGCATCCAAAGATACATATAGCCCCAGCATTGACCGCACTTCCAGGATAGGCGCCCGCTTCGTACCGGATGGTCGCTTCAGCGGCAGTTATTTTACCATTGTTGGTAACACCCATTTTAACCTTAACTTTACCCCCTGGCGCTGGGCCGGTAGCTTGGAAAACTGATGGCCTGTCCATAACAATTTTCACAGGTTTTCCACCAGATTTTTTTGAAAGAATTGCGGCAATAGGTGATAGGTAGACTTTAGTTTTTCCGCCAAATCCCCCGCCGATTTCACTGTAATTTACGCGTATTTGACTTGGTGATACACCTACAAATTTGGCCGTTTGGTCCCGTACACCAAAAGAGCCTTGGGTACTAGACCATACTGTTAATTTATCATCTTCGTGCCAAATGACTGTGGCATTATGTGGTTCTATGTACCCTTGGTGAACCATTTCCAACGACACTTCTCTGTCCACTATTAAATCAGCTAATTTAAATCCCCCTTCTACGTCTCCGAATTCGTGCCGAAAATGTGTTGCTATATTGGTGTTTGCGACATTTTCGCCGAGATGGTCTCCTATCAAATCTTCAATTAATATTGGGGCATTTGGAGACGTTGCTTCATCCACATTTCTCACAGGTTCAAGTCTTTCGTATTCCACCTTAATTAACCTAGTGGCTTCCTGAGCTGTATTTCTATCTATGGCGGCAACGGCAGCAATTACATGGCCTTTGTACAAAACTTTATCTTTAGCCATAATATTAAAGAATTCCCTGTCAACATCTTGTAAACCGTTACGTGTGGTTTCGGTCCCCGGATCGGCGAGATCCTGATGAACCATAACGGCGAAGACCCCAGGCATTTTTTTAGCCGCTGATGTATCAATGGATTTAATGCGGGCGTGGACCTCAGTGCTTCGTAACACTTCCCCCCATATCAATCCGGGAACTTTTACATCGGCCCCATAAATAGCTCTACCGGTTACTTTGTCTATACCGTCGTGTCTTATAGGACGCGTGCCTACCACGTTATAACTAGTCTTATTTTCAAATACTTGTACCAATTTATTCTCCCGGGATTAAGTTTTTAGAAATCTAGCAATATATACCAAAGTCCAAATATTCTAGATTACTTCTTGAGGGCCTCTATAATTTTTCCTGGATTCATTGGAAGATCGGTTAATCTGACACCTAATGCATCCTTTATAGCGTTACCGATGGCAGCGAGAGGCGGGCATATAGGCACTTCTCCTACCCCTCTTACTCCGTAAGGATGTAATGGTGTCGGAATCTCTACGATAACAGTTTCAATTTCAGGTAAATCTAACGATGTTGGCATTCTATAATCGAGAAAACTTGAATTGGCCATTCCTCCCTCATCCTGCATGTAATATTCTTCATTTAAAGCCCATCCAATACCCTGAACTGCTCCTCCTTGCATCTGTCCTTCAACATAGGATGGGTGTATCGCCTTTCCTACGTCTTGAACCGCGGTATAACGAATGACATCAGTTTTTCCAGTAGCCCGATCAACTTCAATATCGGCTATATGCATCCCGAATCCATCCCCCGCAGATTCCAGATCCACACTACCTGTAGAGATCGCTGGACCACCAAGATTATCAAGTTTGCCTGCGAGTTCCTTGAAAGAAATACTTTTTTGAGGCTCAGCTTTTGACCAGAATACTCCGGATTCGAAAGTTACGTCGTCCTTACCGAATTCCCCTGTTCCTTCTGACCATAACATTGCTACGCGACCTTTTAATTCGTCGACTAAGTTATTTGCAGCTTTCCATGCAGCGAACCCTGTGGCGTAAGTCGTACGTGATCCGCCCGTAACATCTGTATACCCTACTGAGTCTGTATCTACAATTGACGGTCTTACGTCCTCAGCGGGGATACCAAGTGCTTCAGCAGCCTGCATGCTTATGGAAGCTCGTGAACCACCTATATCGGTAGAACCTTCAATGAGGGTAACGGTCCCATCATTATTTACATTTAGATTTACCGATGATTTTAGTCCGATGTTGAACCAATAACCATTAGAAATACCCCGCCCCCGAACTTTCCCCTCTGGTGCTGTACCGAGGTCAGAATTCCAGTGATTGGAACTCTTAGTAGCGCTTAGGACATCTTTTGTTCCTATTACGGAAAAACGGACTCCGTCACCTCTTCTCGTCCCCTGAGTAGACGCATTATTGATTCTAAATTCCATTGAATCCCAACCAGCTTTATCACATAAATCGTCTACTGCTGATTCCATTGCATAGGCTACCTGGGGTGATCCAGGAGCCCTATATGGAGCTACCTTGGGCTTGTTCACCACTACGTCATACGAATCAATTCGGGTATTTGGTATATCATATGGGGCGTATATACATTGTGCTGCGGGTCCTATCATCGAACCCGGATTACAACCAGCCTCAAACCATATCTTCGATTCAGCTGCAATTAGCTTACCGTTATTATCTGCTCCAATTTTCACCCAAACCTTACCCCCCGGCGTTGGACCTGTTGTTTCAAATACTGCGGTTCTTTCCATTACCATCTTCACCGGGCGACCGGTCTTTTTTGACAGTAAAGCTGCAATTGGCTCAAGATAAACAGGAATTTTGCCACCGAAACCACCCCCTATTTCACAGGGAGTAACTTTTATTCTTGACACATCCAACTGAAGCAGGTTAGCCAAGGCGGTCCTTGCCGTGAAAGCCCCCTGAGTACTGGTCCAAACCTTCACACGATCTTCTTCATCCCAAAAGGCCGTTGCATTCTGGGGTTCGATATAGCCTTGATGAACCATTTGCATGGTGTAAGTGTTTTCTTCAATATAAGCAGCGTCTTTAAACGCCTTGTTTACGTCTCCAAAATCATAGCGCTCATGCGTAGCCATATTTGTATTTTTTACTTCTTCGCCCAGATCGTTGCCCACCATACCATCAATAATGATCTCTGCTTGATTGGCCAATGCCGAATCTACGTCGTTATGAACGGGCAAAATTTCATACTCGACTTTAACTTTCTTAGCTGCTTCTTCCGCAACATACCTATCGGCTGCGGCAACTGCCGCTACCGGGTGTCCTCTGTAAATGACTTTTGTTGATGCCATGAGTCTATTACTTGTCCACCGAGGATTTTCATCGCCTTCTCCAAGATCGATCATTTTATCTTCAGTTTCGGGCATATCTTTACTGGTTATTACACCTAACACTCCAGGTGTTTTTTCGGCCTCGGAAGTATCAATGGATTTTACAATTGCATGGGCGTGAGGGCTTCGTGCCAGCGCTCCCCAAATCAGGCCGGGTAATTTTACGTCGGCACCATATATGGCCCTGCCTGTTACTTTGTCGAACCCGTCGTGGCGAACAGGTCTTGAGCCAATAACTCTGTAATCTGACTTCGGTTCGAAAGTTTCGACCATTGAAGATCTCCTTTACTTGAATTAATTGTCCGAGGCAGCTTTTTGAACAGCCTTCACTATTTTGTCATAACCAGTACAACGGCAAAGATTCCCTGCGAGCCAATGCCTAATCCTACGTTCAGTGGGTTTGGGTTCATTATCTAAAAGTCCTTTGGCGGCGACTAAAAACCCAGGAGTACAAATTCCGCACTGTAGGGCAGCTTCTTCCAAAAACGTTTTTTGAAGAGGATGTAGCCCATCTGAAGTAGCCATTCCCTCAATTGTTTCTATTTCGCTACCATTCATTTCCGCGGCTAGAACGAGGCAAGAATCCACTATTCTACCGTCCATGTTCACTGTACAAGCTCCACAATTTCCGTCGAGGCATCCTTCTTTTGTACCGGTAAGACCAACTATTTCTCTCAGCGCATCTAATAAACTCATATACGAAGGGGCCAAAAATTCGTACGATTGCCCGTTTATCTTTGTCCGAATATGGATATTAGTAGTATTGGTTGTCATATTTTTTATCCCCTTGCTCTTTTTACGGCTTCTTTTATCATTCTAGTTGTGATGATTTCTATGAGATGTTTTCGTTGTTCGATAGTTCCACGCATATCGGAGATCGGGCTAGCCTCCTCTTTCGCCAAGGAAGCGGCCTCAGATATTGAATCATCATTGATGGGCTTTCCTGATAGGCTGGATCCTGCTTTATTTGCCAGTATCGGTGTTGGACCTACTGCAGCTAAAGCTATACGCACAGATTCAAAATCATCACCGTTATTATTCAACTGGACAGAAACGGCAACGCCGGCAACCGCTATATCCATTTCGTTTCTTGGTGTAAATCGTTGGTATGCTGTTCCTGAACCTGCGTTTGGTTTTGGTACAACTATTTTTACTAATAATTCACCATTTTGAAGCACTGTACTACCCGGACCTGTACAAAAATCTTCGACAGCTACTTCACGAGACCCCGAAGGCCCCGATATGTGCGCAACGGCGTTGTAAACGATTAAAGGGCATATAGAATCCCCGGAGGGAGCCGCGTTACAGAGATTACCTCCTATTGTTGCCCGAGACTGTATTTGTATTCCGCCGATTATTAACGCTCCGTCGACTATACCAGGATATTCTTTCTTTATTTGTTCATTGTTATAAACCTGGTAACAAGGAACACCGGAACCTATAGTTAGACCTTCTTGTGAAACCTCGAGACTCATTGTTTCAGGTATTTTCTTTATATCAACTACTGTGTCTAAATCCCATTTATTTGCCCTAGCTTGAACTAGAAGGTCGGTTCCCCCTGCAAATGGGCGGGCTCGAGTGCCATTTTTTTCAAGAACAGCTACTGCTTCATCTATAGTTTTTGGGGCGACGTAAGAAAATGGATGCAATGGCTCTCTCCTTTCGCGGGCTTTCTGCCCAAGACCTAGAATCGCAGTATGTTTTTTACTGCGCTAAATATTATAATAGTGTTATACCTAATTACAAGAACGGAGTAAATCCGAACTGGCACAATTATACCTAAATCGCTTAAGAATATTAGTGCTTTAAAACTATTTTCTTTTCCGTTTTTTGTGTTCTCGCTCGAAACAGTAACAAACCCGTATAGATTGAAACAAAAATCGTTATTAATCCACCTAGAAAAAGAGTTATGGGTGCTCCAAAAAATTGTGCCATAAATCCAGCAAAAATCCCCCCAAAGGCCGATGCACCCCAAGACCATTGTTGTAGGCTCATTATCCTGCCTCTAAATTGATCATCAACCAGGGTTTGTATAACCGTTGTTCCAATAGTTCCCTTTGCTACCGTTACCAATCCAATTATAGGCACTATCATCAGTGCTAATGACAGATTCGATATAAAGGAGAATACTATTAGAGAAATGCCGACCAAAATTGTCGCAACTATTAAAGCTTGGAAATTGCTTAAGCGTTTTCCAATGAATGTAAGTATGAGTGTTCCGAACAAACCTCCGGACCCTAAAAACAAAAGGATTTGGCCGTATGTTTCAGTTCCACCAAAATATATTTCATCCGTAAACACTGGCAGTAGCGTTTCAAAAGAAGTTCCAAATAAACCCACCAATATGCCCAACATAATTATGTATTTGATGGTTTTTTGGTTTTTTAGATAAACAAACCCCTCCACTAAACTTTTAATATTTCCAACGTTTACCTGTGCCTTCGTCGAATGATTTGACAATTGCATCATAAAAAGAATCAAGACGGTGAACACATAAGCCGACCCAATCATGTAAAACAAATAATGTAAACCAAAAACAGATACCAAAGGGGCAAAAATTAACGGTCCTATAACAGCCGCTCCTCCAAAAATTATTGAATACATAATAATTGCGCCAGGCAAATGGCTTTTTGGGACTATTCTAGCCACCATCGCTGACCGTGCCGGAATATCCAATGCAAGTAAGGTTCCAGTTATACTTGCTAATACCAAAACATGCCATGGTTCGGCGATGTTTGTATGAATTAAAATTCCTGTAATGAAAGTGGCTATAGCAAATAAAAACCTAGTGAATCTCAAAATTTTTAGGCGATTGTACCTGTCCGATAATATGCCCCCTACTAATGAAAACAATATCACCGGAGTCAGGTTGGCCGTTATCACTAACCCGAGCAAAATCTCTGAGTCCGTTAAAGTACGCATTAACCATAACCTGCCATACACTAACGACCACATACCTATATTGGAGAACAAAGCCGCTAGCCAAAAAAGACGATATTCCCGAAATTTAAATGAATAATATGCTGTTTCTGATAGGTTAATTTTCAATTCGAATGATGTCCGTTTTTATAGATTATGAAGTTTTTGACCTCCGAGAATATGATAATGAAAATGGTCAATTTCTTGCCCAGCATCACTTCCTTGATTAACAACTATCCTGTAACCGGATGTGACTACGTCTAATAAATTGGCTATTTTTCCGGCTACACTGAACAAGTGCCCTACGACATAGTCATCCGTTGGTCGTAACGTGGAAAAACTTGTATAGTGCGTTTTTGGGATAACTACAACATGTATTTTTGCAGATGGGTTGATGTCTTCGAATGCTAGTACTGTGGTATCCGAATAAACTTGCTGACAAGGTACTTCACCTGTAACAATCTTACAGAAAATACAGTTATTATCATTTTTTTTATCGACCATTTTATAGATTCATATATTCCCTAGCGAAATCGCACAATTATCCTACCGATTTTGTTAGGTTTATTAAACGATTTCGAGGAGCTTCCCAAAAAACCGTCTAAGAATTCAAGAGTTTTGACGTATTCTACTCTCCGCCTGTTTTACCGTTTGAAAAAAACATGTCCAATAACAGAAATGTGTGGACTTGATTAGATTTATCGGGCGGTCAATTTACATAGGGTATTCTTTAGAAGTAAAGGATCTATGTACGTTACTTTGTTTGAATGTCTTCCACCAAAGGGCTTCCTCATTTGATTCATTGCCGCTGTCGTTTTCCTTATAATAATCGGAAGTCCGGTTACTACCATTTAGATCAATGGTTTTACCTAATTTATAAGGTTTCTTTCCGTACACAAGCGATGAATAATTTTTATGATTGGCAGTGGTTTGTTTGAATACCTCTGAATTTGCGTTGAAATCAAAATTATACTTTTCTGCCACCATGTTCAACATCCTAATCGAAGCGCCTCTCGGCCGGTATGCGTCTGTTTCCCATTCACTGATTGTTTGTTGGCGGACCCCTATAAGGTTAGCCAAATCACTCTGGGATAATCTTGCACATTGTCTCAAGGATTTAATGGTTTTAGGTCCCCATGTAAAATTTGATGGTATGTTTTTATTTGGTGGTACATTTTTTAAAGTTGACATATAAGTACGTTACAAAATATAGATAAAAGCCCCATTGGGTTTTTTTTACAGGATTAAGCGTTTTTACGGTCTTAGGTGAAATCCAAGAACGATAGCACTTTACTTTCATTACATTGTGGGCCAACAATTGAAACCGCCAACTTTTGACTTTTAATTACTTCATTAGCCACGCTTGTTATATTACTTGTGGTGACGGTTTCCAATCGATCAATTACTGTCCTGAGACTGTCTACCTTATTTTTTAATAATTCCTGTACACCTATAAAATTGGCGATCGATCTACTGTCTTCCATTCTTAATAAAAGTCTGCCTATTGCTAGTTTTTTTGCCCCCGAACATTCCTCATCTGTTACCCCATCCCGCAGGCGGGATATTTCTGAAATAATTACAGGTAATGCATCGTATAATTTCGATGGATCGATGCCGCATTCCACTTGGAAAACACCACAATCAGAAAAAAAATGACATGAGCTATGTATATCATAGGCGAGAGCCCGTTTTTCTCTTACTTCCTCAAATAATCTACTGCTCATGGTTTCTCCGAGGATAATAGATAACAATGATAATGCGTCGCGTTTTGGATGATTGTAAGGCAATGCATGCATGCCTAAACATATGGTTGTTTGTTCAGTATCACGTTTTTCAAAAGATACTACTGGACCAGAAAGATTATCCTCAAATGGAATCATTTGTTGGATTTCTCCGTCCCGAAAATCGCTCATTGTCTGCGTAATTTGATCGACTATATTTTCGTGCGTTATATTACCTGCTACAGAGATAATTAAATTTGATGCAACATATTGGGTATTAAGATATTGGAGCATCTCATTTTTGGAAATATTTTCAACGGATTTTGTTGTCCCAGCTATTCCGCGACCCATAGCCTGATTAGGCCACAAAACAGAATCGAGGGTTAGTCCTGCCTTTCCAGAAGGAGAATCTGATGCTGATCGTATTTCTTCATAAATGACGTGTTTTTCATTTTCTATATCCTTTTTTCTGAAAAGAGAGTTACGTATCATGTCTGATATTAGGTCAATACCAGAACGGTAGTTTGGATATGGCATATGGCACCAATAACCCGTCATTTCTCGATCAGTGAACGCGTTTATTATTCCACCAACACCTTCTACAACGGTAGAAATTTCTCGTGAGGTCGGTTTATCCTTTGTGCCTTTGAATAGAACGTGCTCGAATAGGTGGGATGCTCCGGCAAGGGAATCTGATTCATAACGCGATCCGGCTCCTAAAAAAAAATTTATGGATACCGCGTTGGTGTGTTTAATTGTACTAGTTAGAATACGTAAACCGTTTTCAAGAATTGTCTTGTCATAGTCAGAAAATATTTGGGAGTTTTTCATCATTTGTACTTATAAAAACTGACAATCAATATTGTGTCCAGCAATTTAATTAAATTCCAAAAGGAATTTTATACTGAAATAATGGATTATCTAAATACCTTTAATATGAGTGAACCGTAAAATCAAAAGCAAACCTTTTCAATTCTAATACAATGTCTTCTTTTATTTTTAAAACAATTCGCAGCAATTCCACAATAAAAGTGGGAGTCTTTGTAGTGATTGTTTTTTTCGCCCTTTTTTTTAGACTATATGGATTGAATTGGGATAACAATACTCTGTTTCATCCGGATGAACGAGCATTTCTAAATCAGGTACATAACATTAAATTCCCCCAAGGTTCTGAATGGAAGGGTTTACTAGACATTGAAACCAGTGTTCTTCACCCAGGATCATTTAATTGGGGCAGTTTCCCACATTATGTTCTTAAAACCACTCAATATTTGATTTCTCCGTTTAAATGGTTGGACCTTTATGAGCTAAGATTTCCTGGAAGGGTCATAATGGCCCTTTCTGACTTGGTAACAATAGGTTTTATATACCTCATATGCAAAGAAAATTTTTCTAGGAGAATCGGGGTTCTGGCTGTTATTTTTGCTAGTTTGGCTGTGATACACATTCAGCTTAGCCATTTCTTTACAGTTGACGTTCTTATGACCACGATGTCGACTGGAACCATTTATTTTTGTCTGAGAATTGCTCGGTATGCCAACGTAAGAGATTCGAT
>PCAX01000041.1 GCA_002730795.1 Chloroflexota bacterium | reverse complement strand
CCTTAATGGACCTGCCTGCACCAGACTTTAAGCCAACTGTCCAAAAATCAAATTTTTTTAATTTATTTATAAAATTTGAGATGTTTGTAACCCTGATTATATTTAGGCTGTGAATAGCGCCTGATGATGCCCTAATTGAACCTGAAGTAATCCCTACAGATCTTTTCTTTGGTATAACTATGTAGTCTATTCCAAAAGCAAGGGCAGATCTCGAAATTGCTCCAAAGTTATGAGGGTCTTGGATCCCATCTAACATCACGAGTAGTGGAGGCTCCGATCGTTTTGAAGCAAAAGAAATAATGTCATCTACCGTCGAATATACTGGATCAGGAACAACCGCAATGATTCCTTGGTGTTTTTTTGTATGCGCTTGAGATTCCAATTGTTTTTTTGTAACTCTTTCCACAGTAATAGAATCTTTTTTCGCAAGAAAAAGTATTTCTTCTAGTTGAGGTTTCATTTCCATCGCATCGTAAATAATCAACTTGGTTATCCTTGAACCACTTCGGATGGTTTCAAGGACTGCCCTGCGTCCTTCTATGGTCGCAGTATGTATTCTCTTAGCTCTACTAAAACGTGACATTCTACTGTGCAAAAAAATAAATTCAGATAAACTACGGACGGTTAGATATTGATAATAACAAATATACGGGTGAGGTTTTTATATTGAAAAAAGGAAATTACAAACGTAATACATTGAAAAGAAAATTAAAAGAAGGTGCAATCGGCACCATAGCCAACGGCCCAAATAATTCGAATATGTGCGATTTGATCGGACAGTTTGGCTTTGATGCTGCATTTGTTGATTTCGAACACGGGGGAGTTTCATGGTCCGAATTAAGTGACATTAGTAGAGCATGCGAATTATGGGACATGGCATCTGTAGTTCGCGTAAACACATTGGAACCTTCTCTCATTCTCAGAACTTTGGATCTCGGCGCCAGTTCAATAATGGTCCCACATATAATCACTGTCGATGACGCTGAAATGGCCGCAAAATCATGCAGATATCCTCCATTAGGAATTCGTGGAGTAGCGGGAAGTCGTAGAGCGTATGGTGTGGACAATTATTTTGATGTTGCCAATCAAGAAGTTCAGTGCATAGCTTTGATTGAAGATCACGAAGCAGTTATGAACTTGTCTAAGTTAGTTAAAGTTTCAGGAATAGACGTATTTTACGTTGCTCCATCTGATATGGCCGCAAGCATCGGAAAAACTGGCAATCCCAGTGATCCATTAGTTCAAAAAACGATAAAAAATGCTATTCAAATCATAGTTGACAGCGGGAATATAGCCGGAACTTTAGTAAACGAAGGAAATATGGAATATTTTATCGACTTAGGTGCGAGATGCCTTGGGATTCCATGGCCGCTATTATTGGAAGATGCTTCAAAACGTTTTTTTGAAACCTTGTCATCAAGGTTTGGCCCGTAATACGCATTTTCAAAATAAGTACTGGTTACGAAGGGGGGTTAACCACTACTTCATCGTAGGAATGCCGGGCGGTAACAAGACCTGAAAATTCGAACACATCTAACGCTGACTTATACAGTTCAGTTGAAATCGAAGTGTCCCCTCCCCAAGTACCCAGCTTTTGGTAGTAATTTATGGCGGAAGAAACCGCCTTAATCGACATATTAGGAAAATAATCAGTTTCAGTTTCAGCGACCTCGATGGGATCTGACACATTCACCCATTCTCTAGCATTAGCGTAAGCCTCAAAAAATCTCCTGGATATATCGGTATCTAACCAATCCCATCGACATATTAAACTACTGAAAGCAACTGGACCAACCGCTTCACCGACCGATCCTACTATGTATCCAAGACCCTCTTCTTCAAGTTGCTGAGGATACGCTCCCTGCTCGTGAAAATAATCTCCCTGACCTTCTTTCCATTGTTTCACCATTGTTTCGCCTCCTGGTGATTCGATCCCATTAATTTCGTTAAGTTCAACACCTTTTTTATGGAGCCCGTAACGTAACATTGCTTCCGGTTGTCCTCCATGAACATACAAAAAGTTTCCTTTTTTTAGATCGTCCCAATGAAACTGTTTCATATTACTTCTGGAAGCAATAATGAACCCGTCTCGGGAATTAATTTGAGCAAAGTGAGCAACCGGGGGTTTTTTGGATTTTTCTAGATAGGACCAACTTGCGGAAACAGCCGCCTGACCTATATCCATTCTTCCACTGGAAACTTCATCTACCGTAGAAGTCCCTTCGCCAACAACATAGTAAGTAGCAGAAAGATCGACTTTCTCTAAAAACCCTGCAGCTATCGTCACAATTAATGGACTATAAAAGGCGGAATGTCTAGATACCATTATCCGTAAATGACTCAAACAAATCTCCCAAGTTTTTAAATTAGTGTAAAAAAATTGAACGGTTTCGGTATTTGTACATTTACTGATTGTACAAATTTGTGTGAAACAATAACTATAACTAATTTAGTGGAAAATTCAAGTTAACGTTTGCGAAAGGATATATTATGTCCAAACTCAAAATTACCAAAATAGAAGTGCATGAATTTACATTTGAAATGTCTGATGTAGGGAAAGACTACAATGGCTTTAATTTGGTTTATAAAAAAGGATCAAATCAAAAAGGAACCACGTACATTACAAAAGTTTTCACTAACGATGGTGTAACTGGAGAGTACGTTGGCGGGGATTCTCCTAGTTTCGCTCAGTTCAACATGTTCGCCGATTACTTGATTGGTAAGGACCCAACTCAACGGGAATTAATATATAACGATATAAAAAGAGCGATGAGGAAATTCGATAAAATGGGAATGGGTTCCATTGACATATGCCTTTGGGACTTAGCCGGCAAAATGTATGAGTGTTCAATCTCGGAAATGCTCGGAGGCTGGCGAACAGAGTTACCATGCTACGCTTCAACGATGCACGGTGATAGGAATGGCGGACTGGACTCACCTCAAGCTTACGCCGAATTTGCCGTACAATGCAAAGAATTGGGTTATAAAGGATTTAAAATCCACGGTTGGGGTGATTACAAACTGGAAGAAGAAATAGCCACAGTAAAAGCGGTCAGACAAGCAGTTGGACCTGAAATGGACTTAATGTTGGATCCCGCTTGTGAAATAAATACTTGGCTCGAAGCCGTAAAACTTGGAAAAGCGTGCGATGAAGCCGGTTTCTTATGGTTGGAGGACCCATATAAAGATACCGGTATTTCTATGCACGGACACAAAAAGTTAAGGGAAATAATAAAGACTCCATTATTACAAACCGAGCACATCAGGGGTTTGGAACAACACGTTGATTTCATTGCAAGTGGTGCCACAGATATCGTACGAGTCGATCCTGATTATGATTGCGGATTTACAGGCGCAATGAAAATTGCCAGTGCAGCCGAAGGATTTGGATTAGATGTTGAAATACATTCACCTGGACCGGCCCAACGACAAATGATGGCCGCTATTAGAAATACGAATTATTATGAAATGGCTCTTGTGCACCCCGACACACCCGAAATCGGCAGGAGTAACAACATATATGCCGACGATTACAAAGATTCTCTCGACGTTATTGATAAAAATGGAAATGTCGGTGTCTCTAAAAAACCCGGTTTAGGCGTTCAATATAATTGGGATTTTATTATGAAAAATCGTACCGGCGGGAGGGTTTATGGTCGCTAAAACTGCCTTGGTTACAGGCGGAGCTGGTTTCTTAGGGAGTCATATTTGTTATTCTTTGTTGGAAGATGGATGGAGAATCGTTGTTGCTGATAACATGTCTACTGGTAAAGCATCTAACCTGCCAAACAATATCGACATTGAAAACATAGATATATGTTCTTCAAAAATTTCGGAACTTATAAAAAGTTGTAAGCCTGATTCAATTTTTCATGCAGCTGCTCAAATAAGTGTTCCTACATCAACGCGGCAACCTGTTTTAGATGCTCAGGTGAACATAAATGCAACGATAAAAATTCTTGATGCCTTTCGACAAAATGGAAACCCTTCGAAATCGTTCCTTTTCTTGTCAACAGGCGGAGGAATTTACGGTCAAGTTGATGAATTACCAGCAAGTGAAGATGTAAAACCCCAACCATTGGCCCCCTACGGAATTTCCAAATTTGCTGCCGAAATTTATGTACAATATTTCAGAAAAGCGCACGGGCTAAAAACATCCATTGTAAGACCCTCAAATATTTATGGGCCTCGCCAAAATCCTGATAGTGAGGCCGGCGTAATAGCAATTTTCATTAAATCAATGCTGGAAAAAAAGAAGGTAAATATTTTTGGAGACGGAGACGATCAACGCGATTACATATATGTTTCAGACGTCGTTAAAGGGTGTCTGCTTGCAGAAAAACACGCTCTAAACCAACCTCTAAATCTGGGAACGGGGTTAAGCACATCCGTAAATGATTTATTCCAAACAATTTCTAAACTCTGTAATTCCAATCTCCAACCAAATTATTGTGATAGACGGCCAGGTGATGTTATAAACATAACCCTGGATTCGAGTGCAGGTAAAAGATTATTAGGGTGGGATATAAAAATTAATTTAGAAGAAGGCTTAAGAAAAACGGTTGAATCGTTTAAAAACGATAAGATAAAAAAATAGTGTTGAAAATGATCGTTAAGGTTTTTTTATTAAATCTTCTAAAGCAGACCAACCCAACAATGCACATTTAATTCTGACCGGAAACTTTTTTACTCCTTGTAAAGCTTCTATATCCCCTATCAAGTCTAGGTCATCATCAGAAATGGGTTCATCTTTCATCATTTTACGAACTTTTTCAATCACATGAATTACAGTATCTGTAGAAGAGTCTTGTATCCTTTCCGCCAATAACGACCCCGAAGATTGACTTATTGCGCAACCTTGTCCGGAGACACTTACACCAGTGATTGTGTCATCTTTAATGTTCAACTGTATCTTTAATTCATCGCCACAAAAAGGATTATTAACATCCAATTCCAGATCAGGTTTTGATAATGAACTGGTGTTCCTTGGATTCCGATAATGATCAAGTATTATGTCTTCATACATGCCATTAAGATCATCTGAACCCGACAATCCACTCATATTCATACCATAAAATCCTCAGCGTCTTGAAGGGCTTCAACCAGTTGGTCGACTTCTTGTAAAGTATTGTAAATGTAGAAACTTGCCCTAGCAGCGGCAACGACACCATAACTTCTAATCAACGGCATCGCGCAATGATGCCCAGTCCTGATTGCAATACCTTGTTTATCTAGAATCGTACCTATATCGTGGGGATGAATTTTATTATGTGTAAAAGAAATAACACCTCCTCTGCGTTGGGTTACATTATCTCCTATAACATTAAAATTGTTTAATTCCCTAAATTTTTCCAACGCGTATTTAGTGATACTATTTTCATGTTCCCAAACGTTCTCCATACCAATTTTCATTAGGTAGTTCGCCGCTACGCCAGTTGATATGGCACCTGAAATATTAGGTGTCCCGGCCTCAAATTTGTAAGGTAATCTATTCCATTTAGCATCTTCATATGTCACTTCCAAAATCATATCTCCGCCAAACATATATGGATTCATATCTTCCAACAAATCTAATTTAGCGTAGAGAACACCTATACCAGTAGGGCCAAGCATTTTATGCGCTGAAAAAACTAAAAAATCTATGTCTAAAGCTAAAACATCGACGGGCATATGGGGAACTGATTGTGCACCATCAACCAATACTCTAGCGTCATATTTCCTAGCCAAGGGAACAATTTCTTCTATTGGTACAACATACCCAAGGACGTTAGACATATGAGTCACAGCCACAAGCTTAGTTTTTTCATCTATCAAATTTTCAAAGTCAGAAAGGTCAAAACCATCTGATATGTTCAAATACCGTAGATCACAACCAGTTTTTTCCGATACCTGTTGCCACGTAACTAAATTAGAATGATGTTCCGCATTGGTAATAATAATGTTGGACTCTTTTGTGAGGTTATCTAATGCCCAAGAAGAAGCAACCAAATTAAGGGATTCCGTAGCATTTCGAGTCCATATAATAGAATTAGAATTGGGACAATTAATTAAATCCGAAATTTGAATTCTCGCATTTTCGTAGGCATCAGTAGCTTCCACAGATAACAGATGAACTCCTCTGTGAACATTTGCATTATGATTCATGTAATAATCCCTTATGGAATCTATTACCTCTTTTGGCTTTTGAGACGTTGCCGCATTATCCAGATACACTAAATCTTTCCCATTTACCTTGCGGTTCAATATGGGAAAATCTTTCCGGATTTCTTCTACATCAAATTGCATTTTTCACTCGAAATAACAGTTATGTTGTACCTATGGTATCTGATTGACTTTGCAGAGTAGGAATTATATCGTCTACAAGCCCAGAAATAAATTCAAACAATTCTGTAAGCTCAAACTCAACTATCATTTCATCAGCAAACCCTCTAATCAGCATAGCTTTTGCTGTATTAAAATCTAAACCACGAGATTGCAAGTAAAAAAGAGAGTTTAAATCTATGTGCCCCGCTGTAGCCCCATGAGAACATTGAACATCATCTGCAAAAATTTCTAAGGAAGGTTTAGTATCTATTTCCACTCCTTTTGATAGAAGCAAGTTCAAATCCTTTTGATCTGCAATTGATTTTTGAGCACCTTTTTCAACAACAATATCTCCACTAAAAACTGCAGTAGATTTTCCAGCTAGTATTCCTTTGTAAAATTGTCCTGAGGTACATGATGGTTTTGAATGGGTTGTACTTATTTCATTGTCTTGTTGTTGATCACCAAATGTAATGTAAAGGCCATGCAACTGGCACGTTGCGTCTGGTTCATTCAGAGACACATGTATATCGTTCCTACCGATTCTAGGACCAGTCGCGAATGTTGACGATTCAAATTTCGAACTTCCCTTCTGTCCAACCCGTGTACTTCCGATATGAAAAGAATTTTCATTCTCCATTTGAATTCTATAATGTCGGAGAATGGCTTCAGTGTGCTGTTCAATTTCAACCACGGGAATCGTAAGTATAGGATGTGATGTCAACGATATATAACTTTCAATCATTGTTGCTTCAGAATTTTCTCCCACATCCAAATATACCCTCGGAAACGTAGCAAAATTTCTTGGTACTTCTGAAACGACAAAAATTATATTTATTGGTTTCCGTATTTTTGTATCCGGTTCTATTTTTATTGAAATCCCATCTTGGACAAACACTGTATTTAAAGCAGCAAAGGTACCGGAATTCGGTTTAGCCAATGAACCAAAATTTGCCCACATATTATTATGTTGGAAATCTGAAATAGACAACCCAGACGGTAAATCTAATTTCCCTAATGAATCAGGTCGATACATCCCATTTATAAATAATATGTTGTGCCAGTCTTTGGACCAAGGAATCTCATTGACTATATCTTCAACGTTTACATCCGAATCAGAAGACAATGTAAAAGAAGTATCCGATAAAGGTTTAAGGTTAGTGTATTTCCAAAGTTCATTTCCGCGTCGGTGGAGAGGAATCCCTGTCGACGAGAAATAATCCCAGGCAATTTTTTTTAATACGTCAATGTTGGTACCAAGGGATGGAACCGATTTTCGGGTTTCTAATAAATCGTGAAACTTTTTTACAGATTCAGGGAAAAAATGTTTAGGCATTAAATGTTTACGTTAAATATTCTTTATAGCCTGACTTTTCAACTTTGACAGCTAATTCGGGTCCACCAGTTTCTACGATTTTACCGTCAACCAAAATATGTACTCGGTCAGGTTTTATGTAATTCAACAGCCTTTGATAATGAGTTACTATCAGGAAAGACCTATCAGGAGACCTTTGAGAATTAACACCTTCTGCTACTATCTTCAATGCATCAACATCCAAACCAGAATCTGTCTCATCCATAATAGCCAAGACGGGTTGTAGAATTTCTAGCTGCAAAATTTCATTTCTTTTCTTTTCTCCACCTGAAAAACCTTCGTTTAGAGAGCGTTTGATTAGATTGGCGTTAATACCTACTTGAACTACTTTTTCATCAAAACGTTTCGTAAACTCTCTAGCACTTAACTTTTTTTGTCCAGTTGCATCTGCTCGAGAATCAAGGGCTGCTTTCAAAAATTGAAAAGGCCTAACGCCGGGAATTTCTACAGGGTACTGAAAAGCCATGAAAATTCCTAAATGGGCTCTTGCATCGGGTGGTAAATCTAAAATTGATTCCCCTTTGAATTCTATGGTACCTGTAGTAATTTGATAGTCTGGCCGGCCCATAAGTACATTTGCAAATGTACTTTTTCCACCACCATTTGGACCCATAATTGCATGAACTTCGCCACTAGGTACATCCAGATCTATACCTTTTAGTATCTTAACATTATTATCTGCAGTTAACCCAACATGTAGGTCTGAAATTTTCAGCACACTAATTAATCCTTCTATATAAAATACTGGCTATTAACCAACTGCCCCTTCAAGCGAGACTTTTAAAAGTTGAGAAGCCTCTATAGCGAATTCAAAAGGTAATTCCTTAATAACATCTCGGCTCCATCCAGTTATAATCATGTGATGAGCCTCTTCTTCGGAAAGTCCTCTAGACATCAAGTAGAAAAGTTGATCATCCGATACCTTTGAAGTGGAAGCTTCATGTTCCAACTTAGCAGAGGGATTTCGCACTTGTATGTAAGGAACGGTGTGAGCTCCGCATTGATCCCCAATTAGTAATGAATCACACTGGGTATGGTTGGTAGCATTCTCGGCTGTTGGCATGATCTGCACACCGCCCCTGTAAGTATTACTACCCTTACCAGCGGAGATACCTTTTGAAACTATTGTGGACTTAGTGTTACGCCCTATGTGAATCATCTTAGTACCTGTATCAGCTTGTTGATGATTATTTGCGAGGGCTACTGAGAAAAACTCACCTACAGAGTTGTCACCTTTGAGGATGACACTAGGATATTTCCAGGTAATGGCAGAACCCGTTTCCACTTGTGTCCAAGATATTTTTGCAGAAGATTCCGCTCGACCCCGTTTGGTAACAAAGTTATATACTCCACCTTCTCCATCTTTAGTCCCAGGGAACCAATTTTGGATCGTTGAGTATTTTATTTCTGAATCATCTAACGCAACAAGCTCGACAACGGCGGCATGCAATTGACTAGTTTTTCGCATGGGTGCCGTGCATCCTTCAAGATAAGAAACATAAGAGCCTTTATCCGCTATTATTAGAGTTCTTTCAAACTGTCCTGAACCTTCGGTGTTAATTCGGAAATAGGTCATTAACTCCATAGGACATTTAACCCCTGGGGGAATGTAAGCAAAAGAACCGTCACTAAAAACAGCCGAATTTAACGAGGCATAAAAATTATCGGTATATGGGACCACTGAACCCAAATATTTCTTGACCAATTCAGGGTGTTTCTGAGTAGCTTCCGTAAATGAACAAAAAATTATTCCCATTTCTGATAATTTTTCACCAAATGTTGTCGCTATTGAAACCGAATCAAAAACAGCGTCTACGGCGACCCCAGCCAATTTTTCACGTTCGTTCAAAGGTATGCCAAGTTTTTCAAATGCCTCCAACATCTCTGGATCTACCTCTTCCATACTATTGGGTGCCTTGTCCTTTTTCGAAACGGGAGCAGCGTAATAATAAATATCCTGAAAGTCCATCCGAGGATATTGAACTCTCGCCCAGTTAGGCTCCATATCCTTATCTTCGAGATCCACCCAATGCCTAAAAGCTTTGAGGCGCCATTCTAATAACCAGTCGGGCTCTTTCTTTTTACTGGAAATCAAACGAACGATATCCTCACTAAGTCCTTTAGGAGCTAATTCAGTCTCAACGTCTGTTGAAAACCCCCATTTATAGTCCTTGTTCGAAAGTTCAGATTTTCTGGATATAGTATTGTTTTTATTAATCATAACTACTTGAATGAATGTTATTAAAAAGATAGTGCAAAATATTGCCAAATAAAACAATTGTTTTTGCAAATATTAAAGTTCCAACAACCATTGTACCGCCACTAAGTTTCTAACAGAAACCGCTACGGTAAAAAAATAAATTATCCTGGAACATTTTTAGAATATCTCATACAAATTAATATATAAAAGCAATCCGAAACAGGTATAGAATTAATTGGTAGCAAGGAACTGGTTTTTGATCATCACTCAGCGGAAATCACGATATCTGAAATTTTCCTGGATGATGGATTGGTACCTTAGTAAAGGTATTTGATACCAAAAATATAATCTAATTACTTCTGGGGAAGCACTAAATCCACAAGGAAATAAGGGTAAAAAAACAAGTTGAAATATGAAGCCGTCATAGGACTTGAAACACACGTTCAATTAAAAACAAAAAGCAAGATGTTTAGTTCATCGAGTGCCTTATATCAATCGGCCCCACCAAACACCTTGGTGGATGCTGTTACATTGGCATTACCTGGTACATTGCCCGTAGTGAACAAACAAGCAGTTAAAGACGCTATAGCGATCGGATTAGCCCTGAACTGTTCAATACGGGAAATAACAAAATTTGATAGAAAGCAATATACATACCCAGATCTAATGAAGGGTTACCAGATATCTCAATTTGATGAACCAATATGTTTTGGAGGGCATCTCGATTTACCGATGACTCCCCCTTTGAAAATCAGAATAAACAGAGTTCACATGGAAGAAGATGTGGCGCGTCTAATACACATTGATGGACCTGAAGGAGGGACTATGCACTCCCTCATGGACGTAAACAGATCTGGCGCACCGCTAATGGAAATAGTTACCGAACCAGACATGCGCACCTCTGACCAGGTATCACTATATATTTCGTCGCTTCAGCAAATAATCAGGTATTTAGGCGTTGGGACGGCCAATATGGAAGAAGGATCGTTCCGATGTGATGCCAATATCAGTGTGAGAGAATCTGGAACTACCGAATTAACAACTAAAGTAGAAGTTAAAAACATGAACCGCCTTAAAGCCGTAACAAGGGCGGTAGATTTCGAAATAGAACGTCAAATAAAAAAAATTGAATCTGGAGAAAAAATAATTCAAGAAACTAGGGGTTGGGTTGACGGTGATGGGATAACCGTGTCGCAAAGAAGTAAAGAAGAATCACACGATTACAGGTATTTCCCAGAACCAGATATACCACCTCTGAAAATTCACAAATCTTGGATATCAGAAATAAAAACTAAGTTACCTGAACTACCTCTTACTAGGAAACGAAGGTTTGAAAATGATCTCGACCTTTCTACCTACGATGCGGATCTCCTCACTGTTCAAAAAGATACTGCAGATTTTTTTGAAGAAGTTGTATCTCATGTGCCCATAAAACCTTCGTCTTCCAAAAATAAATTTGCCAAAGAGGCAGCGAACTGGATAAACGGAGAAATATCCAGGTACATGAATAATAACGATGTTCAGAGCATATTGAAAATTCCAATATCGTCTTTTAAACTAGCGGTCTTGATAGAAAAATTTATGAACAGGGAAATAAATAATAATTCTGCTAAAAAGGTGTTTGAAATCATGTGGTCATCAGGAAAAGACCCAAATGATATTGTGAATGATTTAAACCTAAATACAGTTTCAGATAGTGAGACCTTATCGATAGTTATAGAAAAAATAATCTCAAACAACCCTTCAGCGGTAACTGATTTTAAATCTGGGAAAGATTCTGCTATAAAATACCTAATGGGTCAATTAATGAAAGAAACTAAAGGTCAAGCCGATCCGAAACAGTCAATAGAAATAATTCGTTCCAAACTTACTGCCTGAAATTATAGCGTCTCCAAACACTATCCAATAGTATTAATAGAAAAACACTTGATGAAATAGGCAAAAAACAATGCAGTCGATTTTCAGCGTAACGCTTATATTAGTAGCCATTATTATAATTGTGGTCCTCTTGCTACAGGCTCGTGGGTCTGGTTCAAATCTTTTCGGAGAAGCAGAAACTACATTTAGATCAAGGCGAGGCATAGAACAATTTTTATTTAGATTGACAATTGTTTTGGCTTGTGTTTTTGTGGTCGTAGCAATTTTGAACGTAAGGTTCAGTGGATAAAATCTTTTGATACTATAATTTCTGCACTTAAGAAACCCACAAACTGTAAACGGCATCCTCGCTCATTGCTAACCAAAATCTACATCGTTGAAAAAAGTAAGTTAGAGACTACCTGAACAATACAACATGTTTCTTCATAAAAATCATCAAACTATCTAAAACCGTGTCCATTTAGTAATTCCACCTTCATCTGAAATTCTCACTCCAGCACTGGTAAGTTCCTCTCGTAGTTTGTCAGCGTCTTCGAAACGTTTTTCTAGTCTCGCAGCGTGCCTTTGATTAATTAACTTTTCAATATCCTCTTCCGATAGATCTGAACTATGTTTGGGAAGTTCCAAAGTGAAACCAAGAATCTCAAGAAATTCTCTTAACACTATCACCAAAGATTCTACTTTTTTACCACTGTCCCTGCGCCTAAATATTTCCCGACAAACATCGAAAACACAGGCAATTGCCGATGGAGTTCCCAAATCATCGTCCATAGCTTTTTTGAATCTATCAAAAAAAACACTAGTGTCCTTCTCGCCCTCAAGGAAATTTGAGGAAATGTTCGCTGCCTGTCTAATTCTCCCAAGAGAAGTTTCCGCTGCAGCAATTAATTCCTCATCTAAAAGAAGAGGGCTCCGGTAGTGACTTTGTAACACCCACAACCTGATCGCATCGGACGAATAGTTTTCTAACGCTTTTTCAATATTCAAAACATTACCAATTGATTTACTCATTTTGGTACCACTCATTTCAACTAATCCATTATGGATCCAAAACTGGGAGAATGGTTCAGTTCCCGATGCTGTCTCACTCTGGGATATTTCATTTTCATGGTGGGGAAACACTAGGTCCTGTCCTCCTCCATGAATATCGATTTGGGAGCCAAGGTGGTGAAGTGCCATGGCTGAACACTCGATGTGCCAACCAGGTCTCCCCTTACCCCAAGGACTTTCCCAAAAGGGTTCATTCGGTTTCGCTGCTTTCCAAAGGACAAAATCAGCAAAATTCTGCTTGTTTTCGTCTTTTTCAAATCGGGTAGAGTTCAACATTTCATCGACATTTCTGTTACTTAAACGCCCATAATTTTGGTCTGTGGAAACCGAAAAGTAAACAGAACCTCCCGATTCATAAGCATTGCCTTTACTAATAAGATTAGTGATCATTTCAATAATTTCTACTATTTCAGTAGTCGCACGAGGATACACGTCAGCCCTCATAATATTGAGTTTATCCATAACGTTAAAATACGCTGATATGTTTCTTTCAGAGACAGTAGTAGAGTCCGTCGAATCCATATTGGCTCTATCTATTATTTTGTCGTCTATATCCGTAAAATTTTGTACCCGCTTCACAGATAGACCCATAAATTTTAAATAACGGTGTAAAACGTCAAAAATTATGTAACTCATAGCGTGGCCGATATGCGGTTTATCGTTAGTAGTGACTCCGCACACATACATCTTAACAATTTCACCCATTGGTTGAAATTCTTCTTTTTTTCTAGTGAGAGTATTGTATAGTTTCATTTAATTTATTTTTGTTGCCGAACCGTAACAATAGATTGGGATGCTATCCCTTCCCCTTTTCCAATTGTTCCAAGGCCATCGGTAGAAGTTACCTTAACATTTACCGAAAGTGAAGGGTTTTTTGATTTTAACAAAGATTTAATTCTTTTTTCAATTGGTGAAATATAACTCGAAAGTCGTGGCTGCTGAGCAATGATCGTCGCGTCAATGTGAATGATTTCCCAACCCAGATCCCCAATAAGACCACTTGATTCTGTCAAGAAAAGAGCTGAATCATAATCTTTATAATTAGGATCAGAGGATGGAAAACGACCTCCAAGATCTCCCAATCCAGCAGAACCCAAAATAGAACTAACAATGGCGTGTAGAAGAACATCTCCATCAGAATGTCCCTCCAAGTGTTCTGTCCAATCCATAGTCAAACCACCCAACTTTAGAGGACCTCCTTTTACAAGTTTATGGCTATCATATCCAGTTCCGTGCGACCATTCTTTGGTTACTGTTCCGAAAACATTTTTCGTCAACAAAATTTCTGCGAGCATCAAATCTAGTGGTTGTGTCACCTTGATATTTTTTTCTTCTCCATCAAACACACCAACCATTCCTCCAGCCAACTCAATGAAAATGGAATCATCCGTCATGTCTGATTCAAAATAATCATTCGCTGCGTTAAGTGAACTGTAAGAAAAAAACTGTGGCGTTTGCGCAGCAACAATTTGGTTTCTATCTAAAGTCTTAACTACCAACTGATTGGAAACCCGTTTTAACGTGTCTTTTATTGGTATAACCGGAATGGCGGCACCAACTTGTTTGACGAGCGCCAAACCCTTCTCGATCATTGAATTATCAAGCAAAGGTCTGGCAGCATCATGAACGATAATGTACTCAGGTTTATCGACAAAATTAGAAATTACGTTGAGGGCCGCCATTACAGAATCTTGTCTACGATTTCCACCAACAACAATAGATCTGACTGTGAACGAATTTTCTGAAATAAACCGTTCAGTTACAAGTTTATTTTTTTTGGAAGTTACAACTATTAAATCGTCCACGAGTTTAGAATGTTCAAACAAATCTAAACTATACTCAATAACGGGCTTACCACATACTTTTTCCCAAATTTTATCTCTGCCTACCATCCTAGAACTGGAGCCAGCGGCGAGAAGAATAGCTATAACTTTTTGAGAATTTTTCAAATAGTACCCCAATTATTGTATAGATTTATCAGTCGATCAAAACCGTACATACAAGCCATAGATACCCATATTGATTTAATAGTTTTTCCTATAAAAACAGTCACAATAAATCTTCGCATTGGAAAACCCGTACTGCCCGAAATAATTCCTACAAAATCAAATAATGGATTAGGAATTACGCTGCCTAAAAATATCACTATAAGACCAAAACGATCTAACAATCCTTGTATACGCAAATAAAAGCGACTCCTTTTAAAAAAATTTTTCCCCGAAAAGCCAGCTAAATAACTTGTCATCTCTCCAAGGGACTCAGCCGTACCAGCAACCAGACCCACAATTAAAGGATTACCCAATTCTGTTGCACCGGAAGTACAAACAGCAGCTAAACCTGGCACTGGTAAGAAAATTGATGCTGCGCCAATAAAACTTACAAACCACAACACAGGGAAACCGATGATTTCATAATCAAAACCACCAGTAATCCAAATATAAAACCCACTAAAAACTACTCCAACAACCAATAAAATGACTAATAAACGGGCAAACAGATAAGTTTTTACCGTTATTTTGGTTTTGAAACGTTCAAGAATGAGCGCTGTTGAATCTTCTTTCAATAAACCTCTTTCTTACAGGAATCGTACCGTTATCTTTACAAATATTAATTATGGTCAATATTGAAAATTATCGTATTTTTTTAACAAGTAACTTACGCGTAACCGGCGATGAACATAATTTTACTTAAATACAATCGAACTGTCCGATACATCAATGGCTACCTTATCCCCATGAACGTATTGATTTTTTATGAATTCCCTTGCAAGAGGATTTTCGATATGCTTTTGGATAGCTCTTCTGAGAGGTCTTGCACCATACGTACTGTCAAACCCTGTAGATGCCAGCCATTCCTTCGCCTCATCAGAAATTTTTATTTCCAGTCCCATATCACTTTTAAGCCTATTTGAAATTTCTTCCAAAAATTTATCTACAATTTTTTTCACGTCTTCCAAAGTAAGTGAATCAAAAATTATAAATTCGTCAATGCGGTTTATGAATTCTGGTTTAAAAGATTTTTTTAATTCATCCTCTATTAGTATTTTTTTTTCTTCTGCTTGGTCATCTGCATTCTTCTTAAAACCAAACGATTCTTTGGATATGACGTCAGATCCAAGGTTACTGGTCATTATTATTATGGTGTTACGGAAATTCACGGTCCTTCCGTGACCATCTGTTAGACGACCATCATCTAAAACTTGCAAAAGAGTGTTAAAAATTTCTGGGTGGGCTTTTTCAATTTCGTCAAAAAGGACTACAGAAAACGGTCTTCTTCTTACCTGTTCTGTCAGTTGTCCCGCGTCATCATATCCTACGTAACCCGGAGGAGCCCCAATTAATCGAGATACATTGTGACTCTCTTGATATTCTGACATATCAATGCGGATCATATTGTTTTCATCATCAAACATAAATTCCGCTAGAGATCTAGCTAATTCAGTTTTCCCTACTCCCGTTGGTCCCAAAAATATAAAACTCCCGATAGGTCGATTAGGATCCTTCAATCCAGCCCGGGCACGCCGTACGGAATCTGCCAAAGCTTCAACGGCACGATCTTGACCTATAACCCGCGTGTGTAAATTGGTTTCTAAATTCAATAACCTCTCAACATCTCCTTCCAAAAGCCTTGTTACTGGTACTCCTGTACGTTCTTCTATGAGAGCAGCTATATCATGATCACGAACTGTTTCCGATACCTCATGCTCCTTTTGCCATTCGTGCTTCCTTTTTTGATAATCTTCCTCGTTCCTTAGCCGTTCGGATTTAAAATTTGCCGCATTTTCATATTCAGTCCTCGAGAAAGCAGATTCTTCTTTATCCTTTAAGTTACGGATCGACTTATCCAGATCTTTTATTTCTTTTGGCATCGCATCGTTTTCGATGCGCAGTTTTGCTGATGCTTCATCTATGAGATCTATAGCTTTATCGGGTAAAAACCTATCTGAAACATACCTAGAAGAAAGTTCTATTGCAGCTCCAAGAGCGTCATCTTCTATTTTTAATCCATGGTGCTGCTCATAACGAGGCCTTAGGATCTCAAGCATTGATCTAGCAATCGCAGGTTTTGGCTCTTCAACTAAAATTGGGGAAAATCGGCGTTCCAAAGCTGCATCGGATTCAATGTATTTCCTGTATTCGTCAAGTGTAGTCGCTCCAATAGTTTGCAATTCTCCTCTAGCAAGTGCTGGCTTCATCATATTACTTGCATCTATAGCTCCGTCGGCTGACCCAGCCCCGACTACTTTATGAATTTCGTCTATAAATAAAACGATCTCACCCGAGGCTTGTCTTATTTCATCCATAACTGCTTTTAACCTATCTTCAAATTCACCTCTAAATTTAGCTCCAGCAAGAAGCGTGCCCATTTCCAAAGAAAGTACCCGTCTATCTTTCAAACTTTCAGGAACATCACCGGATACAATTCTTTGGGCTAAACCCTCAGCTATCGCCGTTTTTCCAACACCAGCATCCCCGGTTAACACGGGGTTGTTTTTTGTCCTGCGTGTTATCGTCTGCATAACTCTTTTAATTTCTAAATCTCTCCCAATAACAGGATCAAGTTTTCCGGACCTAGCCAATTGGGTAAGATCAACACTATATTTACTTAATACCTTGTACTTACTTTCGGCCTGAGGGTCAGAAACCCGAGCAGAACCTCTCACTTCAAGAAGGGCCTGGTAAACGCTTTCCTGATCTATACCGAATTTCTTTAACAGTTCCGTAATATCCCCCGAATCTTCTACAGTTAGGGCAACTAACAAATGATCAGCACCAATCAGATCGTCTTTCAAACGATTAGCTTCCTCCCGTGCCACCTCAATCACTGAAAACACTCGCTCAGTTGCAAACAATTGACCTGTATTAGAAGGTGAAGATCCAACCTTTGGGTAAGAATTTAATCTGTTTTTTAATTCTTCCTTAATTTCGTCAACATCCGCATTAAGAAAATCTAGAATTTTTTCCGCTATTGAATCTTTGACCTCCAACAAACCTACAAAAAGGTGTTCAGCATCCCATTCGGAATGAAGGTTTTCGATCGCCATTTCTTGCGAAATTTTAAGTGATTCTAGGGCTTGTTCTGTAAAATCTTCTTGTCTTAAATTCATTTGAAAACTCAATTGTCACTTTAGTGGAAAATCAATTAATGATCGTCTATTCTTGCGAAGTTTAATCAACTCGAGTTTAAGTTGATTATTTTCCTGTTCCAAAAGTTTGATACGCCTATATGTTTTTCTCATCACTTCTACACCAGCTCTGTTTAGACCTAAAACCTCTATCCATTCACGTATTTTTTGTATCATTTCAACTTCAGTTTGAGAGTAATATCTCCTACCTCCTTCGGACCTATTAGGAACAACAAGACCCCATCTTTCATAGTTTCGAATAGTTTGTTGGTGGACTCCTATTATTCTTGAAACAATACCAATGGCATAGACAGGTTCATTTTTACCGTGCATTTAGTCATCCACCTTTTTTGAATCTTGCCTTTTTGCTTTCATTTTTTTTATTTCCTCTATTTCAACTTCAGAAAAATCACGCGGGATATTAACCTCAATCGTTGTAAACATATCACCTCGAGAGTTTCCTTGAAACGACGGCATACCTTTTCCTGAAAGGCGAAACGTTTTACCATTCGGAGTCCCCGGCGGAATAAAGAGTGAAATTTTTCCGTCAATCGTATTTACGGTAACTTCAGACCCCAATATTGCATCAAACAAAGACACATTGAATTTAGAGCGTATATCTTTACCGTCAACCGTAAAAACCGAATCTTTTTGTAAATGAATTTTTACATCAAGGACCAAATCTTTTGGACGCAACCTAATGATTTTCCCATCGGTGACACCAGGAGGTATGTTAACTTCTATGTTCTTATCGTCTGATCCCCGACCAGAAATGGTAAACCTACGTTGAGTTCCAGTAAATGCTTCTTTTAAAGATATGTTTACATCGGTTGTCATTAATTTTTCAGATTTTCTGCCTGGTTGGCGATTAAACATCCCCTCAAATGTATCGGCGTCGGAAAATCCATTTCCAAATATGTCTCCAAAGTTAGTAAAAGAATTTCCCCTTCCCCGACCCATTTTCCGTAGGTCATCTGCATGTTTCCAGCCATCACCGAACTGGTCATAATCTTTCCGTTTTTTTACACTAGATAAAACTTCATATGCCTCATTTACTTTTTTGAATCTGTTAGATGCAACCGTATCTCCTTGGTTGAGGTCAGGATGTAAATCGCGGGCAAGTTGCCTGTATCGTCGTTTGATTTCCGCTTGAGAAGAACTTTTTGAAACGCCGAGCGTTTCGTAGTAGTTCATAAAAAAACCTTTTGTATCGTTAAAACTTGTCGATGTTTCTATTATACTTTATTTAAGTATTCTTACAACATTGTTATAAGATTTTACAACATAACCATTTGATGTTAATGTGAAACTAATAGCATATTATAGAGGTAATACAAATTATTTATATGGGAATAATTTGTAATTAACTTGCAGGAAAATTGAGTACCCCCTTCTGCTTTACCAAGCGTAATTTATAATTAAGTAGTAATTTTCTTGTAATGCAAATTTTGAACCTCTCTTCTTTAAATCAAAATAATTGGATGCCTGATTTTTTTAAAAGGTACAACGAAGAGATAAATCAAGCTTTAAAAGATGAGATAAACGATCGCCTCAATCCCATATATGAAACTCACAAGTATTATATGGGTTTCGATAATAATCAAGATCCGGCCGAAAAGTCTGTCGGTAAAAGATTACGCCCTTCCCTGGTGATGTTATCTTCGGATGCCGTTGATGGCGACCACGAAGTTGCATTGTTAATCGCCACCGCTTTAGAGTATGTCCATAATTTTTCACTCATTCACGACGATTTGGAAGACAGGGATAAAATTCGTCACCACAAACCAACAATATGGACAATATGGGGTGAGAGTGCAGCAATTATATCGGGTAACGGAATGTTAAAAATCGCTGATAACATCATGGGAAAGCTAGCTGATGTTAATAACATTGATCCTTCTTTTGTACTGAAACTACAAATTGAAATGGCATCAAGTTATTTAAAAATGATGGAAGGACAATATTTCGACATAGCATACGAATCAGTTTCGACGATTTCTATGTCGGAGTATTTAAACATGATAGAACTTAAAACAGGTGCCTTAATTGAATCCGCCATGTACTTGGGCAGTATAACTAAAAATTTTCCGTCCGGTAACCACGTAGTAAGTAGTCAAATGAAATCGATAGGACACGAACTTGGAAGAGTCTATCAAATACGAGACGATATGTTAGGGGT
>PCAX01000040.1 GCA_002730795.1 Chloroflexota bacterium | reverse complement strand
TTCTTGCTTTACTTTTTTTAGCAAATAGAAATACCCATGCTCCAAACCAGCTAAATCTTTCATGGCCGAATTTTCCCTTTCCCGGTAATATAGAACAGGACTTTCCGTATAGGAGTATTTACGTCCTTTAGCTAAGGTGAGATAAAAAAAAAGGTCTTCAGCATGAGACATTTGTTGATTAAATCGATAATAAACATCCTTTTCCCTTTTTATCATCCAAGTATTACCGAAATAACATGTACGGTTGAGCTGTAATAATTCATTGTAGGGATCACCTTTGAATGACGGGACATATTGTTTGCCAGTAGGTTTCATGTCATCATTCATATACATCACAACACCATCGACAAATGAAATATCCGATTGTTCTTCAAAAATATGTAATCTATCCTTAATACCATTTGACGGCATCACATCATCACCATCTAAGAAACAAAAATAGTCCCCTTTCATATTTAACATGCCGAGATTCCTTGCGGCGCTGACTCCCATTCTTTTTTGTTCATAACACTTTATTCTTTTATCAGAAAAACATTTAGCAATATCTGACGTTTTATCAGTACTGCCATCATTAACAACAATTAGCTCCCAATCGAGATAAGTCTGATTTATCACAGACTCTATCGATTGGTGCAAATAAGATTCCACATTAAACGTGGCCATAATAACACTTACCATCGAACTTGACATTTATAAGTGATTTTCTATTATTGATTCTATACGATTCAGCTGCCTATTGTAAGTATTGTTCTTTGCAAAAGAAATTCTCTCCTCTGCTTTTTGGTTGCTGTTGTAAGCGTCCAGGTTGTTTACGACCTTTGAAAAAAGTTTTGGTAAGTCAGAATTCTTCTTACTCATGCAAATTATTCCATCATGATTTTTATACTCATCTATGTAATGAGTCACAACGACTTTACCTGTGCTCAAAAATTCTAATATCTTATGTGGATTTGCCATTTCAGTAATATTATAATCACCAGTATAACACATAAGAAAAAGATCGAATTTTTCTAGATAAGATGGCAAATCAGCCGATGCGACAGACCCTATCAAGTAAGTGTTGTTTAAATTTTTTAACCATTCGACAAATTCTGTATTGAGTTCTTTCTCTCCAATATTACTTTTTTCATAGGGTCCTATAAAATAGAAGTGGATGTCTGGATTGAGATTAATAATATTTTTTAGTAAAGGTATATCCAGAAACCGATAATGAAGATTCCCAACATATCCAACATTTATTTGATCAGGTCGTTTAATAAAATAATTGTTGTTGGATTCGGAGGATAAAAAATAATAAGATAGTCCGTGATTAATCTTGAATTTAGGCTTATTAACTTTCTTATACCTTTCCAGTATTCTGTCAGATGTGGAAAGTATTAGATCAACATGTTTAGCTATTGCTCTTTCAAATCTGGGCCTGTGGATATCAACGGGGTGAAATATGTTAAGTTGAGCACCAAATGCGTTCAAATATTGGAATGAAGAAGGGTCAAAACTCCAGACTATGTCAATTGATAAATCTATGGAATTAATTATTTTATTAGCTAAAACTTTATGAAAAATTTTCCTAAATACAATAGGAAGTCGATTAGATCCGCGAAAGAATGGTTTGTAATCAATTGTTTTCAAATTATTGTCTATAATTGTTATATCAATTTTCAATGACTTAAATAAATTTGGAGGATTCAGAAAAAACACTGTGTTGCCTCTCTTCGCAAGTGCTAAAGCATAATGATGCTTAGAAACATACACTTTACCCCATCTTTCTGGAGAAATTATTAGTATTACTTTACCTTTTAACTTCAATCAGTAATAGAACTTGTTAGAACATTAAATTTTATAGGGCTGATAATTTTCAGACTCAAAAATACAAAATTTTATAATTCGTATCCCAATTGTTCTAATTCATACTCTAAATTTTTGGAAAGTATCATTCTATTTTTTTTATCAAAATCCTGCTTCCATCTTCCAATATTTCCTTTTGAAAGATCGATATCAAGCAAGTTATCATTCCATTGCAAATCAAGAAATAAACATAGATTTTTTAATGTTCTCTCAGTATCGTTAATAAGTGACTCAAAGTCAAATTCCAAATATGAATTTTTATTGAGTTTTTCTCTAATTTTCCACCAATATTGCATACATGATTTATAATACATGGTAGCTTGAACAGGATTAGACGGAGACCAATTTTTTTGAATGTATGAAGCAACTACATCCCGAGGATCTCTGTAGATATGGATTAATTTTGAGTTAGGGAGTATTTGAAGAAATTTTTCAAAAAACAATAAATTCCAAGGAGTATCATCGACATACCATTTAGCACCATGATCACCCATCATATTCTCTATTACACCAGTGTAGAATTTTCTGATTATTCTTGCAATCTTTTGACTAGTTTGACTTTCACTAAAATGAATTGATTCTCTATGAAAAGTATTATGGCCAATAAACCAACCTGAATATTTAAAATCTGTAAGCTCATCAATAAATTTATCAACAAGGTTTTGGTAATTTTCACAATATTGTAAAAGACTATATTCGTTATACCTAGGAACAGACTTCATATTCATTTTTTTACTTATTCCACTACTTCTGAGCAATCCGTCAATAATATTGGACATTAGATTTGGTTTTTCACCTATACTTTTCAAAACGGATTTTAATCTCGATATTTTTGAATCAAATAACTGTGGTGACCAACATGACTCAATTGAACAAAAGAAATCAATTAAACCATCCGGACAAACTGTAATCTGTAACTCGTAAGGCAGAGCAAAAATTTCAGAATGTTCTTGAAGAATTTTCTTTAGGATTGTTGACCCTGACCTGCCTGAACCTCCTATTAAACAATTAGAAAAAGACATCAATACTCATTAAAGTTTCTCTTTGAGATTTACATAATTTTGGTAATTCTCAACATACAAATCATTCCTATTTAACCAATAACGATATCTAGTATTTTGTATTCTTTTCCTTATTCTCCGGGGAACTAGTTTTTGTGCCCAAATGAATTGAGACATTTTATCTATTCTTTTTGCTTCAAAATCTTGAGAATAGAAATCGTTAAAATTATGTTTTAAAACACTCAAAATATTCCTTAACTCTTTCAGGTTATTTTTTTCATAAAAATTGATGCAACATTTTATTAAATATATATAGAATGATCTCTTTATAAGAGTTTGATCAAAAACTTTATTTATTGGGTATCTTATTTGTTCATCGATGAATAAATCTAAATCTTTAGCAATATTAATATATTCTTGAACATCATTTTTCGATTCTAATGAACACAGAACTCTGCTATAAATCCTTACCAATTCCTCTGGATATTTCATCTCAGCATATTTGATTTTTGTCAATCTTCTATTATGTTGCCTGAAAAATGATAAATAATACGGAATTTTTAGCATTTCATGGTTCAGTGATGCTCTAATAAATAGTTCAGTATCGAATTGTAGAGGGAAACTCTCATCTAGATACCCGATATGAGCAAAAATACTTTTCCTAAAAAATATCGATGGCTGTAAATCGAATGCAAAATGTGTTATAGATCTAGCGTCAAATTCATCATAGTTCTTTTTTGATAACCAATAATATCCTTTATCATCAAAATAAAATCCGGTTCCATAGATCAGATCAATATTTTTATTTTTGCAAAATGTTGCTGCTATGTTGTATAGGGATGTGCTAGATAGTAAATCATCTGAATTCAACCACGACACTATTTCCCCTTTAGCTTTTTTCATGCCCTTGTTTATGGCTTCCGCTGGCCCAGAATCCTCATTGGATTCCCAATAATCAATATATTTTGAGTACTTTTCAATTATTTCAATCGAATTGTCATTACTTCCTCCATCAATAATTAAATATTGCAAATTAGGGTAAGATTGGAGAATTACTGATCTGATTGCTTCTTCAAGATAATTTCCTCCATTATAGTTGGGCGTAACAATAGAAATCAACGGCCAATCAATTTTATCTATAAACAAATCTTTTTCTATAATATTTTCCCATGGCCAATCGTATTTCCTCGAGCTGTCATTATACCATTTCATTAACTTCTAATTCCAGCTCACATATAAGGTTCTACTTATGCTGTCTTTTTTCAGATAAGATTCTATATTCCCAAACTCTATTGATTTTGTCGGAATAAAAAAAATAGGTGTGTTTTCATTGTCTCCAATCTATTATTATTCCTTCAGTTTTTTTTCGGTCATTAATATTAGCTATATTTATTGAGCTTACTGAATTAATTGGCATTGTTAATCTCCCGCTTGAATACTGATAGAGCAGAAAATCTAAATCATCAATCCTATTATTATTATTGTTTGAATCGCAGCCTAATATTTTCAAAGATTTTAGATGTACATGTTCGTAAAAATTGTACAACCTCGGAACATAGCAATCTGCAACTAATGCTATTCGTCCTCCTGATTTTAACTCAGATGCATAAGTGCGTACCCAATCCAAATTTCCCGATGTATCGATTAGCAAATCATATTGCTCTTGCATGTAAGTCTCTGTGCTCGACTCATCATTAATTATAGAATCCACACATGGTCTCCCAGGCTGCGATTTTATAGGGTCTCTAAATTCTAACAATGAAGAGCCAGCAATATAGGCTAACTGAGAGGCAAGTTTGCCCATTAGTCCATCTCCTATCATTATCGTTCGCTCGGCGAGTGATATCTCAGATCGCTTTAGGATACCAATAAGCCTCACATATAGTGAGAGAAATAGATATAGTTCTTTGTTCTTACCATCGAATACGGAAATAATCTGATCTCGTTCCACATTTATCCTGTCAGCTGCTTTACCAATACCTAAAACGGTCTTACCCTGAAGATCGTCACTTTTGCTTTCCGCAACCTTACCAATTAGACCGCATTGGGGAGTCCAAGGTTCAAGGTTGTTACCAGGCCAAGACCAAGATGGAATTAGATCAAGCAAGGAGTGTGAGACCTCTAATGAAATGGGTCCATCACCAATACACTCCTTCTCGCTTTTAATCAGCTTTAAATCTAGTTGGCCATTTTCTAGCGGAGACCATTTGACTTGATTGCCCATGCTCTTTTTTTCTAACGATGCTTAGCAGAATAAAAAGATTCTACTAGTGTTTGGATTACTTTCCCATCCTCCCCACTCACGGGGACATCTTGGTCATTGAGAAGTGCTCTACAAAAGTCTTGGACAAAGTCAGCTCGAGCATTGCCTACTTCTGTTTTAATTTCGTGCCACCTGCCGGGTTTATATCCAGATATATTTTTTAAGGAATAGAAGCGGAGTGGTTTTGACAGAGATATATGTCCATTCGTGCCCCAAATCCGAAAATCAAACAAATATTCAGTACCACGAACACAATTGAATCCATTTATACTTCCTAAAGCGCCATTGTCATAGCGATAGGTAGCAACTAAAGAATCCTCTACTTCAACAGGCGTATCAAAAGTATCGTAAGAACTGTGCGATTGCACAACTTCAAGACCAGTCAAATATCTTATCACATCGAGAAAATGGACCAAATTAGCCGCCAGAATGCCACCCCCACTCTGAATCTTGCTACCACGCCAATTAGAAAGTGATGCACCACTAAAGCCTCGAGTCCAATAATTCTCTATCATATCATGATGAAAAAGCAATTGTGTGCCAAAAATATTACCGAGTATTCCATTGTCAATTAGAATCTTGCTCTCACGAACGTAAGGTTGATAGCGTTCGGCGAAACAGATTGATAATTTTTTTCGAGCTTTCCTTGATGCTGCAATCATTTCATTGGCACTCGCAAGATTATTACTCATCGGTTTTTCTGTAATAACATGTTTTCCATTCGCAAATGCCTCTGATGCTAGTGGAGCATGAGTAAATGGAGGGGTGCAAAGGAAAACTACATCAACATCTTTTGATTCAAAAACTTCGATGGCATTCTTTACATATGGGATATCATATCGAGTGCCTAAACTCTTAGCGAGAGATTTATCTAAATCTGCACATACAACCAATCTTGATAACTCAGCTTCCGCGACAGCCCTAGAATTAATAATGCCAATATCACCACAACCAATCAAACCAAAACGAAGTTGGGATTTCTTCTTAATCATTTTATTCTATTTGTCAGGATGAAGGTTCCAACAGTATTCTGGTCTAGGATCTATGTTTTGAATAAAGAGTTGATTCCTAGTTCCAAGTTCATGGGGTAAACTGAAAAGTGAACGCGATTTAAATCTTTGATTTCTGCTTAGTTTATTCCAGTCAAACAATGTGGCTAACTTCTCTTTCCCATTCAAACGAGCCAATCGTTTAAAGAACCATGCTGCTTCAGCAGGGTTTAATCTTTCACTTATCAAATGTTCGACTTGAAGATTCCCTGATGCAATTAACGAGAAAAAAGCCTCGCCTTCTCTGCGATAATCCCATGAATTATTAGATGATTCAGATTCGTGTATATTTCTTATATGTGCACCAATAATCTCGATAGATTTTTCACTCATCAAACCAGCTAGATCTATTTCCGTTAGTCCCCTAGGACTACCAAGCAGTACCGTCTTTCCTTCAGGCTTAACATAATTCATAGATTGAGCAATAGCACTCGAATGCCCAGTGGCTTCTATAACTATATCCAAATTGAGTTTTTCAATTTGTGTAGAAGCACTTTCAGCTGTTATTGTTTCGGTAGCACCTGACTCTCTTGAAAATCTAAACTTATCAGTTGAATGTGCAATAGCAACAATTCGGTAAGCTCCAGATAGGTATGCAAAATGAGTAACTAATTGACCAATAATGCCCTGCCCTACAACAGCAATGGATTTACCCAGCAAAGGCTGTACCTTTCTTAGGCCCTGAAGAGCGATAATTGCTAATTGATTGAAAGATGCAACTTCAGATGATACATTGTCCGGAATTGGGAATACTTCATACTCATTAACTGTTGCCAAACTTGCATGCGGCATCGGCCCCGCAACCCTGTCACCAATCTCATATTTCGATTTTTTACTCCCTATATCTACTACCTTGCCTGCCCCAGAGTAACCGGGGTAAGAAGGATAATATACCTGAGTATTTGGTAATCCACGAAACATGGCACGTTCAGTGCCAGAACTGACAACTGTGAAATCATTTTCAACAAGAATCTGTCCTTCAGATGGCCGAATCCATTCAAATGGTTCTGTAACAACATGACCTGGACGCGGCCAAATGACAGCTGTCCCTTGAACAATACCGCGTCTCTTAAAAACAGCACGAAGTCGAGTGATAAATGCCAGTGCAACTTTGTAAGCTATACGTCTTCCCTGTCCAGGAAAAAACCAATTAATAATTCGTGACCCAAACGATATAACCCACGAACGCAAATCTATCTGAATAAGTCTTATGAAGCTAATGTGGTTTTATGGATGAGAAAACATCCCTGTTTAATCGGCTGATGGGAACAAGATTAAATAATCTAGTTGAAAACCCTAATGCAAATCTCGCAATCAAAATATCAAACCAAGAAAAATTTTTACTTTGCAATAAGAAAAGCTCTTTGAGATAATTTATTCCTTCTTCATTAGAAATAATACCTTTCCTGTATCTATCTACAATTCCATAAGATGTTTGACAATGATATTTCCTTTCGATTTTGGTCCAAGATTCAATCCCATATTCCTTTATAACTTCGTCGGGCTTCCACTTTTTGAAAAACTGTTTGATTCCCTCTAAACGGCTATCGAATTGATTAACCATTCTTTTACGTTCATCATCTACTGATTAAATAAAACCTTCTTCAACCAAATCCATATCAAAGCCGTTTATTACCAATTTCATCCACATATCATGATCACATAACTAGCCATTTCTTCTGAGTGACCCCTATTCTAATCTTCAATAACAGCCTTGGTTGATAAATTATTCTCTTCACGAACTATATATTCGAAATCAAAAAAAGGGTGTCGTATAACTGTTCTGAAATAGCTGATCAATTTTTTAGAATATGCGTCATCCTACGAACGGAAATCTTTCTATTTAAGTTTTGTGGAACTAATGCTTTTTTATGGATGAGCAAGTATCACTATTTAATCGATTGATCATTCTATAACGAAATTATCAAGCCGTCCTGTTTATTGTAAGTAATATTATTTTAGCATTCCTTCATTGATAAAGGAGACAACCACCGGTTTTCGACCACCGCCATTATCTGGTCCAATTGCGATCTCATAACCACTCATTTCCGATATCTCCACCCATTTTTGCCATGTCTCCTGATCCATTTCCCAACGAGCCCCGTGAGGCCCTGCTGGCACATAAACATGAGTTACTCCGAAGTCACGCATTTCTTCAATACACTCTGTCGTTGGGCTGAAAATGCATTTATTTGCCAATTCTCGAAGATAGTTAAACTTTTCCAAGTCAGAACCGGATAAGGGGTCCATACGCTCCCGCCAGAATAAACATGGACGTTTTAACAACGGCGTGCACCAGTTAGAGGCAACCTCTACTCTATTAGAATTAGCTATAAGGGCATTACTTGAAAGCTCAAGTGATCTCATAAATTTAATTTCAGACCGCCATATAGTGGGCCCATACATTCGCAAGGATCTAGGATGCATATTCTGCAATAATAAAGAAAAACAAATAGCAAAAAATGCAAGGGGATATTTAATGCGACATTTACTCAAGTTAAGTAAGGCGTTCGCCCCAAAAATTACTAGAAATGGAAGAAACATATTTATCCCTTGGCGGATTTGGGTCAGGTGGTCTATGAACACAATATATTTAGAGAGGAATGGATTTATGAGGAATAAAAAGAACAAATAAACTAACGGCCAAAAAATAGGCATTCTATTATTACACACATAAATAAATCCAATAAAACCAAAAATTAAATTTATTAAGCCATAGTAATAAATCATATCAGGTAGCAAAGAAAATTCTTGAGGGTGCGGTGAAAGTATGTTGTTATAAATAAAAAAATGTTTCCATAGGACAATTGGGATCATGGTTAAGATTGGCCAAATCAATTTCTTGACCGAACGGTCAAACAAAAGAGGAATAAATATGCCAACACCCCAAAAAAGAAATAAAGGGTTAGTCATACCTATTATACCCATCATAATTGAAACACCACCCCATTTTCTTTGTTTTTGAAATATCAGTGCCTGCCAATATAAAACTAAGGAAATTAGCTCAGGACCTTGCGTCATCCAGCCAAAATCGGCTAGTAGGATTCGATTAAAACCGAGAAGAACAAGTGGTAGGAAAAAGAAGTTTCTATCAAGAGTATAGCAAACTATTACAAGAATAATAGAGGCGATTAACCAAGCGACTATTTGTAAGAGCCAAGCTGCCATGCCCCAATCTCTAACAAAAAAATAGATTATACTGACTATAATCTGGTATACGGGGGGATAACGAGAATGGACTTTAACATCTAATCCTGGCCATACCGACATGACAGGATATTCCTTTGAATAATTAGCCATTGAGGCCGCATATAAGTTGGTTTGTAAATCTGTGTCGTGAGGTAGAAATTCATCGAAAAGGTGAAACTGAGCGATTTGAAGAAGAATTATAAATAGAGTGGCCAAACATAATACCTTTTGGAGAACACTCAGACTCAACCAGTATTTCCTGATCTTTTGAGTGTAAGAAGGGTTGAAATTCATAAAGTAAAAAAATGAAAAGAAGTTTCTTTCAACAAACTACTAGAAAGGTACTCTCCTAAACTTTCTATAAAACAAGAGACTCCTTGTTAAACTTTGGTGTTCCTGTACCGTAAAATAATTGTCTGCACCAAGAAGCTTATTCCCAGCCTCGAGCAATTTTTTGAAAAGATGAAAACCTATGAAACACACTCCTTCTACAATTAGTATTTCAATCATATTTCAAATCTACAGTTATAAATATCGCTTTAATGGAATATAATTAAACAATCTAGTAGACTTTTCTAGTCCAAATTGTGATAAAGTATTATCCAACCAAGTATAATCATAATGCTCTAAGGAATTGAGTTGATTTAGATAATAAGTTGCCTGATGTTTTAATAGCACCCCTTTTCTATAGCTATTAACAATTCCATAAGAGGTTTGGTTATGATATTTTCTTTCAATCTTCATCCAAGATTCAATGCCATATTCTTCTACGATTTCAGATTTCCATTTATTGAAAAACTGTTTAATTCCTTCCAAACGATCATCAAATTCATTAACCATTCTTTTACGTTCATCATCCACTGAATATATTAAACCCTCTTCAACCAAGTCCATATGAAAACCTTTTCTTGCCAGTTTCATCCATATATCATGATCTATGCAACTGATTAGATCTGTTGAATGGCCGCCTATTGATTTCAGGGCACTTGTATGCATTAGGATGGATGAAGACGGTAAAAGAAAACCCTGGAATATATAATCAGACATTGGTCCTTTAATATTTCTGATTTGGCCAGAGGAATACCTTTTACTCTTTTCCGGGACATTTCTGCAATAAACCATAATTTTAGGATTGTTGCTTCTTTGCATTATATCCACTTGCATCATTAGTTTATCTTTAAGCCATCTATCGTCATCATCCAAGAAGGCGATGTAGTCACCCTTGGACAAATTCATTCCAGTGTTACGCGAAGCAGCCAAACCTCGATTGGTTTCATGGCTCGCATATATAACCTTTTCATTTCCAAGACCTTTAATGAATTCATCCAACCCAGTACTAGAGCCATCCTCTACAACAATAACTTCAAAGTTATTATAAGATTGATCTAAAACATTCTTAATAGCCCCTTGAGCCAATTCTGACCTGTCAAAGGTAGGTATTACAATCGAAATTAACGGTTCAACCATATAGTGTTTTCAAAGATAATGAAATAATTTTCCATAAGGGGTAATGTGCCCCATAGATCAATACACATCGTCAGAACAATAAAATGAATAAACAGGATAATTAGATTTTTTGAAATTCTCTTTTCGATTCTCCAATCACATGGGAACATGAAAGAAAAACCCAGAATACGACTAAGGGAACTATGTGATTCAGAATACGACCGGCGGAATGATCTTTTTCCGCGTAATTGTACATTGAAACCATAAGGATAAGGAGAAGAATATATAACCATGTTGAATATGCAAATATCGTGATATTCGAATCTTTTTCTTTCACTTTGAATGTTGTGAATAACATCAGGAGTGAAGCGGTGAAAAGAAATAGCCAATCCTGGCCCAAAAGCCGGTGCTTAATGAAAATCTCCCAGGCTATTTGAAGGCCTTCGAGATTAAATAAGGGAGTCAAAGCAAGCAAAGTAATAATTCCCCCAGTACATATTAACGGCAGATTACGGAATAGATTTAACATTTTTTTCTGTGCAACAAACGAGAAAACAGCAAGTCCAATATTAGCAATTAACAATAATATGATATGACTCGCATTCACGTAAAAAACATTAAAAGATGTGTAATATAGAGTAAACAATCTCCAGGGAAATGAAATTAAAAAGAAAACCGCCCATGATTTCCTGAGTGCTGATTGATCACTATCTACTACATTGGCAAATAATACAAAATATAACAAAGAGAAAATCAACATATCGACTCTTATAAGAGTGGCTGTTCCCATTAAGAAAGAACCCAGAGTTAACCACGATTCGTTTCCTGACTTGGAGAATGAGTATAAACAGATTATTGCAAGACTAAAATAAATCATTGCGAAAGCATTGCTGTGTATTAAAAAAATTTGAGTAAAAAAATTCTTACATAAGAACATTGCAAGAAAAAAGAGTCCTATCAGAATATATTTCCTTTCCCGAGGCAAATCACCCATTAGGTCACGAAACAACAATGTGAAAAAACCTAAGGACCATAT
>PCAX01000039.1 GCA_002730795.1 Chloroflexota bacterium | reverse complement strand
TTTCTCCAGAATTTCCTGAAATTATGTCGACATCTGTAAATGATGATCTTTTGGCAAAAGTCATTACAATGAGCACTTTAAAATCTGAATTGGTTTTAATCGGCTTGGACGTATGGGGAATTTCCGATAAGTTTGAACATGCACTTAGAGTAGCAATTAACAATACTGTCAACTCCAAAAAGACATTGACGATTTGCGTCACGGTTACGGGGAATGGTTGTTCGCCTGTTTTACATAAAGTTACGCCTGAATATGAGACTTATTCTGAGTACCTTATCGAGCAAATAGTGGGTTGCGTTAAATACTCATATACCAATATGAAACCAGCTTCCATTGGGACCAAGTCAATTAAGTTTAGTAATGTAAGTACTTTTTTGGATGGACCCCACATGCCTGGAAACCCAGCTCTGATCGTTACGGCAATAAACGATGTTAACAATAATGGAATAGCAAGAATAATTAATTTTTCTTGCCCAGGAAACATTTACAGATCTCACGGGTCCTGGACCGCTGATTACCCAGGTTATACTTCCTGGGCATTGGATTCTTCTAATGAGGGTAAAACGATTTTTATACAAGGTTCTTCTGCTGATATCAGACCTTACGATTGGTGGTTAGGTAACGAAAACCCTTCCCACCCAAGGCGAGATTATTCTGACGTGATAGCATTGGGTTTGTTGTGTGCCACTCAGGTTACACGAGCAGCTAGCCAAACCACCCAGCGCCGTAATGTAAAACTTTGTTCTTCTATCGACTACGAAACCGGTATCCAAATATCTAGAATAGGGGATATGTATTTAGTTTCAAATCCACAACAACAGAACAACCGTTTTGCTAGGCATATCAGAAGGGATCTTCCAAATTCTAACGTAATGGTATCCACCGGATTTAGAGGGTATACCTTCAACGAAAAATGTCGATTCGATGCAAAAGGAAGAAGGAGATCGATAAATTTGTTAAAACAATTTGGGGCGGATTGAAAATGAAAGCGGTCCAAGCTTTGTCAAAAGCGGTTGTCGATGTCGTCGATGTTGATATGCCTGAAAAACAGGGTAATGTTTTAATCAGAACACAATTTGCCTCTATTTGTGGAAGTGATCTGCACATGATGTTTTCCGGTTGGGGAATAGATAAATGGCCTTCTGATCCCGGTCACCCGGGTCACGAAGCTGTAGGAGTGGTTGTGGATGGTAATGACGAGTTCAAAACGGATGACTATGTGTTGACAGTTCCACATATTTGGAATTCAAAATGTTTTGCGGAATTTCAATCTGTTGATACTCAACATTTGATAAAAATTGATCAACCAAATTCAACTCCGATCGAACACTTATCGATGGCCCAACAATTAGGTACTGTGATTTTTGCTGCAAAGCAAATACATGAAATAAAAGATAAAAAATGTTTGGTAATTGGCCAAGGAAGTGCCGGGTTATTTTGGAACTACATCTTAAAATACTTTGGAGCAAAAAGTGTTATTGCTATAGACCCGATTTCCCACAGGGCAGATTTGGGACATTCGTTTGGAGCTGATCAGATTTTTGACAAACCACTTTCTTCTATAATCGACGATTCCAAAAGCATACAAAAAGACTCTATAGATATTGTAATAGAAGCTGTAGGGACTGCAGAAACTGTCAATGGATCGTTGCAAGTTGTAAGAGATTCTGGATTGGTTGTTTTTTTTGGGTTACCTGAAAGCAATGATTTAATACCATTTGATTTTTCGACTATGTTCAAAAACCGAATAAAAGCCTTTACTATTTTTGGCTCACAAGATGAAAATGGTCTTTCAAGTTTTCGGTTGGCCTTGGACATGATAAAAAATTCTAAAATCGATGTTTCCAACGTTATAACCCACGCGTTTCCGTTAGTAGATGCGGTAACTGCTTTTGAATATGCGAAAAACAGAAATGACGGTGTAGTGAAAGTGGGGTTACATTGTAATTAGATAAAAAACAGCGTTGATGCACCCGTCTAAATATAAAGTGGTATTTTGCTCCCCCCCGTCAGGTATAAATTTGGCGAAGTCACGTCATGCTCAAAGTATGTTTCTATCCTAAAGCCTTTTTCGAAGTTTTTTTCACCTGCCAAAACTGCGTGGTCCAACAAACCCTTTATTTTCATACTGGACCACATCTCTCTATTACTTTCAAAATTACCAATTTTCATGAAAATTATTTCATTATCGTTATTTTGGAAAATAGTTTTGTAGCCAATTTCACCAATCCAATCTAAATATTTTTCTTGGGAGGTACCCTTTTGTTGAGGTGTACCGGATATCATATGTAAATGACCATGATTTTGACTTTGGTGGGCTGCCTTACCAAAATTACTTATGATTCTAAATCCAGAATGCCTGCAGAATTTTTCCCCAAGTTTTATTGCAAGCTGTATTGCATCAAAAATAAGATTTGATTTCCAGTACTGCTTTTGAGTTAAATGTTCGTTCGGCACGATTAAAAGCATCGTTTCAGCCCATTTAAGACGATTGTGGAAAGAGCTTATGGCAACACTACCGTCTGAAGGTTTATTCACCCATTGAGCAGGTGCGTTACCTGTTAATATTTCACAAAAAACACACAATATTCGCGTTATCGACTATTGTTGTTTTTGGAACCACGATATCTAAAATCAGGTGCGTGCATATACCGCTCCGTTACGACATGTGCATCTCTTAATCTGGAAACGATAGGTTCCGCAAACCTAGTTGAAATATTTATGCTTTTGCTATCATAATCAGATAGATCTATTCTGCTAGTAATTACCGTTGACAACATTTCGTTGTGTCTGTGAACTATTATTTGGAACAATTTTTCCTCAACCCAAGAAGTAGTCACCTCCGCTCCTAGGTCATCCAAAATGAGAACTTCACAATTTCTTATCCTGTCAAATGTTTGGTCAAAGCCGGATATTGATTTAGGGTCATAAGTTTTTCGTAGCTGATCCAATAGATCTGGGACAAACCTAAATATTACATCGACATCAGTTTTCAAACATATATCAGCTATCCCGACTGATAAATGAGTTTTCCCTACTCCTGTTGGACCATGAAGGTAAAGCCAACCGGACGGTTGTTCCGCAAAAGATTTGGCTACATCTAATGCTTCCTTTAAAGTTCTTTTAGCGGCAACAGATGTCCCATATGCTCCGCGGGAGTTAAAATTTTTCAACGTCATTTTTGAAAGAAGTCGGGGACTTATTCCTGTTTCTTCTAACTGAGTCTTTTTTCGGCCCTGCTTTATGTGGATATATTTTGAAAAATATGGGTCAGAAAATCTTGTTAAGGTTCTATTGTCCAATTCATCTCTTGGAACAGAGGTAGTTATAACAGTAGGTAGTCTTTTGTTAAATCTATTAGTCAAGACTTGATCGAGTTTTTCATTTGCCCAAGGTGTGTCGGATTGATGTCCTAAGTCATCTAAAACTAACACTGGTGCATCTAAAAACTGGCTAAACAACGTGGAAAAGTGTTCATCAGATTCGTTATCAAAAGATGAACGTAATTGATCAATTAAGTTTGATGATAAAACATATCGAACTGCTCTTTTATTCGATATGAGAAAATTGGTTATAGCCGCCGCGAGTAGAGTTTTTCCGCCACCCGAAGGTCCTGATATTACTAACCACCCTTTCGGATCATGAGCAAAACCGGTGGCTTCATGATAAGCGTTTCTGAAAGATACAGGCTCAGAAAATTCTTCATAACCTCCCACTCGGACGTCATTGAATGTCACATTGGATAAACTTCCTATTTCCGAATATTTTTTTATTCTGGTTTCAGTAGTTGTTCTCCATAGCTTTTCTTGGCAAGAACATGGCTCAGGGTTTCTTTCTTCCGATAATAACCAACGAGATCCATCACAAATATTACATTGAATGATTTCATCGTCAAAAATATCAGTTTTGGTGTCGGTGGTATTTTTCGAGGAATTCGTCAGATCTATCCGCGAAAGTATTTTGTCCAGGGGTTCCATTCCCAATGGTTTTTGTCCCTCCTTCCTTTTCCCATCTGTTTAGAATTGCTGAAATATAATTCCAATTTCTAACATTTGACTTAGCAGCTATCATGATAGCAAGTTTGACGTTTTTTTTGCTATGCACTGCTAGCGATCTATTAATATTGTCAACTAACGTGGGCGTCAGTTGAGAAATATTTTTTTCAAAGAATTCAAATAAGGTTTCGTTGGAAGTTGTATAGGAAACATTACTTTCTTGTGGATCTGATGTTTGAAACACGAGCTGAGCTTGATTGGTTCCAATATCCTCGAATGTAATTAATTTACTTTTTAATGAGCAACGTAAAGAATTCTTCAAATATTCCAATGAAGTATTTCCTGTCTTTACGAGAAAATCGTTAATGATTGGGTCTTTGATAAGGCGAGAGGCATCTATTTTTGTATTTTCTGTTGTACCAAGGATTTTTAACACACGTAGAAGTATTTTTGTTTCAGAAAATGGTATTCCGTCGTTGATTATGTGGTCCACTATTTTTGAGGGAACGTAAATGTACTTAGTGTTTTGGGCGGAACGATGCAATGATTCAGGGTGGCGTTTCGTCGGGCGCTTGAGACTTTTATGTCGGATATTATAATCTTGAGGGCGTTCGTGCATTTGACCTCGCAGTGATTTCTCTGAATATTCCAAACTGTTCTTGAATAGCCATTTCAACGGAATCAATACGTCCGTTCCTGTGTTTGGCGATAATTATCTCAGCAAGTTGCCTAGGATAAGGTTCCCCAGCTGGGTGATTTTTGTTCCATTCTTCTTCTGTTATATATTTTTCTTCTCTATGTATAAACATTACTATGTCGGCATCTTGTTCAATCGAACCAGATTCCCGTAAATCTGATAATAAAGGTCTGTGGGTTTGTCTGTGTTCTATAGCCCGGCTTAGCTGAGATATTGCCAATATTGGTATTTTGAGGTCTCGGGCTAAACCCTTGATCTGACGGGATATCTCAGAAACTTCTTGCGCTCGGTTGCCGTCTCTTCGTCCTGCCCCTCCGTCAATCAATTGCATGTAGTCAATAATGAGGAAGTCTAAACCTCTTTCAAGTTGAAGTCGGCGTGCCTTACCACGCATTTCGATAACAGTCTGAAAAGGAGTGTCGTCTGTATAAATAAGTAAATCAGAAAGAAGTCCTACAGCATCGATTACTCGTGTTTCATTTGACGATGTGGTTAACCCTTTTCTTATTTGTTCCATATTCACTCTAGATTCCGCTGCTATCATACGCTGGGCTATTTGTTCTCTTCCCATTTCTAAGCTGAACATTCCAACTATCATATTTTGTTTTGCTGCGTTTATTGCTATATTAATTCCCAACATGCTTTTCCCAATGGAAGGTCTAGCCGCCAAAACTATCATGTCGGATCTTTGCATACCTCCCATAAAAATTTCATCTAAATTATGAAATCCAGTTGGTATTGGTCTGGTCGACTTTTCGCTGTCTTCATCTGTCGGTGATTGTTTTTCTAATATTTCCTGAAATGAGCCCAACATATGAATAAAATCTCGCTGAGTAACTCTTTGTCGTATGTTAAAAAGAGTATCTTCTGCGGTCGATAATGCTGTACCTGTCTCTAAATCCTCTTGATATCCTAAAGCGGTTATAGTTTTTCCGGCGTTTATGATTCTTCGTAGAGTCGCGGCTTTTTCGACTATACGGGCATAATGTTCGATATCAAGCGATGTACCTGTTGCTAGTTCGCAAGCGACTAACGTTTCTCGTCCTCCCACCTCTTCCAATAATTCTTTTGCTCTCAATCCTTGAGCTACTGTAACTCGGTTTATAGCCTCGTTTTTTGTGAATAAATCAAGGCATACCTCATAACATAAACGATGAGCTTCCCTATAAAAATGTTCCGGTTCCAAGAACCCGGATACTTGCGTTATAGAACTGCCATCTATCAGAAGAGAACCAATAACACATTGTTCAGCAGCAATGTTGTGGGGAGGTATACGATCAGCCTGTATCATTCTCGGCTGTCTTTAATTCGGTGTTTTTTCTTCATCTTTTTCAGTCGAAGCTGTTCCCGTGTTTTGTTTTGGTTCTAAATTTTTGGACAATGATTCGTTAATTGGTTCAGAGCTTGACAATATTTGCTCAAATGTGGGATCCTGATTTTCCTCGGAAGAATCGATTATTTCCTTGTCTGGGGTAAGTTTTTCTAGTTCTTTGTTTATAATTTCGGATTGGTCGTCTGGTAGAACGGAAAGTGACAATTCTGCCGTCACACCGTCTGCCAGCTTTGCCGGTATTTTGTATTTCCCAATGGTTCTAATTGGAGACGGTATTTTAATGGATTTTCTATCAACTTCTTTACCTATCAAATTGTTAAGTTCTGAGGCAATCATAGTATTTGTAACTGATCCATACAATCGGCCCGTTGTTCCTGTTCGAACTTTTATTTCTATGTCCACCCCCTCTATATTGTCGACTACATCTTTCCATTCAGCAACCTCTCGCAATCTCCTCTGTTCAGCTGCTTCACGGAGTTTTTTAGATCTACGGAGCTCGTGGACAGTGGCAACGGCCGCCAATTTATTAGGTATTAGATAATTACGGGCAAAACCCGTTCTTACGTCTTTAATATCTCCTGCCCTAGCGGTTGGTAGTACGTCTTCTAAGAAAAGTATTTTCACAATGCAGTGTCTTTCAGTTGTTGAAACGTCGATGAGTAATTATACTATGTTCACATCATAACTGTGCCTATTAATTGACCCCGTGTGCTATTAATTTTGTACCATCTTAAGTATATTTTTGTAGAAATAATATAAAAGCTGAAAATACAAGGGTAAAACATGCCAAATCCAGAAATATCCAAATCTAATACCAATATCAATAATTTACAAGATTACTTTGAACGAAAAAAAAATTTTGATTGGTGGTCGGACGCGTTTAATCAAATGGATTGGCTCCCAGGTGGGGGGCTTAACAATGCATATGAGGCAATAGATAGGCACGTAAAAAATGGTTTTGGTGATCGAGTCGCGATGATATGGGTTGGAAAGAATGATGAAGAAGAACAATATTCTTTTTTAGATATAAAAAATAAAAGTGATCAATTTGGGTCCGTTATTCGAGGTTTGGGTATGGAGCGTGGCGATAGAGTTTTTATTTTTATGGATAGATTGCCCGAGTTATATATTTCGGCTTTAGGAGTATTGAAGGCTGGAGGTGTTATAGCACCACTTTTTTCGGCCTTTGGACCAGATCCGGTTCGCGATAGGATGGAGGATGCTGGTGCGAAATACCTGATTACCAGTCCGGAACTGAGAAACAAACTGAATGATGTATTACCAAAAATCAAAACATTAAAGAATGTAATTGTTGTTAATAAAAACGGTCGACATGATGAGGTTCTAGTTGATGGTGATTTATCATACGAAACTCTTATGGAATCGGAAGGCGGTAAAGACTTTGAAATCGAACCTACCAGTCAGTATGATTTTTCCATTATGCATTATACGTCAGGATCGACCGGCAAACCGAAGGGGGTTCTTCACCGTCATCAAGCTGTGGTACAACAATGGTTAACTGGTAAATGGGCTTTAGATTTGAAATTTGATGACATTTACTTTTGTACGGCTGATCCTGGTTGGGTTACTGGTACATCCTATGGGATCATGGCTCCTTGGACAAACGGAGTGACACAGCTCATTTATGAGGGAGGGTTTGGGGCTCAATCTTGGTACAAATTGATAGAAAAATATAAGGTGACTGTTTGGTATACGGCTCCCACTGCTATTAGGTTGCTAATGCGGGCCGGTAGTGAAGTGGTGGAAAAATTCGATATGTCTTCTTTGAGATTTATCGGTTCGGTTGGGGAACCGTTGAACCCGGAGGCTGTGATATGGGGCAACAAAAATTATAAAATGCCTATACACGACAATTGGTGGCAAACCGAAACCGGTGCGATAATGTGCGCAAATTACGCCTCAATGCCGGTAAGACCTGGTTCAATGGGAAGACCTATACCAGGAGTCGAAATGGCTGTGATAGACGAATCGTTTAATCCCCTACCAACAGGCGAAGTGGGGGCTCTTGCTGTCAGGCCAGGTTGGCCTTCCATGATGTATGGATATTGGCAGAAAGATGAAATGTATAATTCTAGATTTAAAAAAGGATGGTACATAACCGGTGATCAAGCTTCGATTGATGAAGACGGGTATTTTTGGTTTCAAGGAAGAGCTGATGATGTTATTAACACTGCTGGTCACTTGGTTGGGCCGTTTGAAGTAGAAAGTGCTTTGATTGAACATCCAGCTGTAGCGGAAGCTGGTGTTATCGGTAAACCAGATCCAATAGCGATGGAAGTCGTCAAGGCATTTGTAACGCTGAACACTAACTATGAACCTAACAAAGAATTACGACGGGAACTGATTAGGTTTGCGAGAGACAAACTTTCCGCTGGTGTAGCTCCAAGGGAAATTGATTTCATCGATACGATGCCTAAAACGCGTTCCGGTAAAATAATGCGACGATTACTAAAGGCTCGTGAACTCGGATTACCAGAAGGAGATACCTCAACGCTAGAAGACGACTGATAAAAAAATCTATACAATTTAGAAACGTTTAATTTTAATTAATAGTTAAGTAAAAGGATAAAAGGAAATGTCCGATTGGGGATCAGTATATAAATCGCTTGGAGCTACTCCTGTAATAAATGCAACCGGTAGTGTTACTTTACTGGGTGGTTCAACCTTGGCAGAGGAAGTTAAAGACGCTATGGAAGCTGCTGATTCGGCCTATATACCGTTGAGCGAACTTGAACAATTTGCAGGACAGCGAATAGCTGACCTACTTGATGTTCCTGCAGCGTATATAACTTCAGGGGCTGGGTCTGCTTTGACATTAGGGACGGCTGCCTTTATGGCGGGTATTGATGATAAAAAAATAGAACAATTACCTGACACTAGGGGAATGCCTAATGAAATACTTATTCAAAAAAGACAAAGGTATTGGTATGACAGGTGCTTAGAATTTGCTGGAGGAAAATTGGTAGAATTTGGTGATGATTCAGGCACTTCTGTTGGTGATTTGGAATCTGCAATAAGTGACCAAACTGCTGTGATAGCCTACCCTGTGGATGAACGCAATCCGGTTGACCCAAATATTTTGTCATTAGAGCAAGTTATCGAATTTTCCCACGAAAAAAACAAGCCAGTAATGGTTGATGCTGCAGGTCAAATATATCCACTAGAGAATTTTGGTAAATATGTTCGTATGGGGGCGGATTTTCAGTGCATAGCGGCAAAGTACATGGGAGCTCCACATTCTACTGGTTTTGCTTTAGGGACTAGTGAAGTAATCGAAGCTATTGCTCGCAACTCATTCGTAGGATATGAAACCAGAAGAATCCGTGGGATTGGGCGGCCACAAAAAGTTGATCGTCAAGAAATTATCGGAGTTGTTTCTGCTGTTGAACGTTGGGTTAGTTTGAATCATGAGTCAAGGCTTGCGTATGCTGAACGGCAATCAACCAGTATAATCGAACATCTTGTTAATATACCTGGCGTATCAGTCGAGCTAAACACAAATATTGTAGGACATCAACCTTTTGGAGTTTTTATTGACATTGATGAAGGTATTGTTGGGTTATCTAATGAAGATTTAGTTGCTAGTTTAAAACAACAAGACCCTTCAATTTGGACGAGAGTACCAGCAGGAGACACCAGAATAGTTTTGCATGTGTTTGGATTAAGTAAGGGACAGGAAGAAATTGTGGGAAAAACTATTAGGAAATTGATCACCGAACGGTAAATTCTAATAGGGTGATATTTTGATAAAGAATATAGGGATTTTAAGCCCAGGCGATATGGGTTCAGCGGTTGGGCAAGCTCTTAGGCTAAATGGATTTAATGTTTTTGCAAATTTGAAAAACAGAAGTGATAGGACTCGGTTGTTGTCTCAATCGGCTGGCATATCGTCTGTTGATTCGTTGGATGATTTGACAAAAATATGCGATGTCATTTTATCTATTTTGGTGCCCTCCGAGGCATTGTCTGTAGCTGAAAAGGTGGCTGATTCTATAAATTCTAACTGTGATTTAATATATGTTGATTGCAATGCCATTGCTCCATCCACCAAAAAAGATATAAGTAAGATTATTGAAAATGCCGGATGCAAATTTGTAGATGCTGGAATTGTTGGTACCCCACCAAATACTGCAGGGAACAAACCAAAATTTTATGTTTCTGGGCGATATGCTGAAAATCTTTTACAATTAGATGATAAAGGTATTGAGGTAAAATTCATAGGCAACGAAATCGGCCAGGCAGCCGCATTGAAGATGTGCTATGCGTCCTTAACTAAGGGTAAAATGGCTCTTTATTCTTCAGCACTTATTACTGCAAATAGGTTAAATATCTATGAATTTTTGATCAGCGAACTAGCTGATTCACAAAAGTCTATGTTGCAGGAAATGAACGGTGTTAATGCGCTGTCAACAAAAGCATTCAGATGGATAGGCGAAATGAACGAAATTTCTGATACATTTCATTCGCAAGGAATAACTAAAAATATACATCTAGGAGCATCGGAGATGTTTGATTTAATAGCTGATTCCCCATTGGGGTCTGAACGGCCCGAAACGTACGATGTTAATAGAACATTGGATGAAACCATTAATATCCTGTCTACTGTTTTGAACAAAAAAAACAGAAAACATAACAAAGAACCAAGGATTGTCAAAAATTAAGCTTCGATAATAAATTATTGCTGATAGTCGAGTACTCTTTTTCTACATCTTCGGATTCCAACACGGTTGGATTTGTGGATGTTTTGTAATCCTTCCGAAGTTCAATAGAACCAAAAAATGGTATACCCATACTCTTAGAAATTTCTTCTCCTGCCCCTCTACCGAAAATATCGCCCGACATATTTTCAACTATTCCAATTACTTCGAGGTTTAATTTTCTGATCATATTGATAGATCTTTTTGCATCCAGTGCTGCAAGGTCTTGAGGTGTAGTGACTACAATAAATCCATCTAGTTGAAGAGTTTGCATCACAGTCAAAGGAGCATCGGATGTGCCTGGAGGTAAATCAACTATCATGAAATCAAGTTGACCCCATTGGGTAGAATGCAGAAATTGGTTTATGGCATTACGAATCATTGGACCTCGCCATATAATTGCAGTTTCTTCATCTTCTTGGAAAAAAGACATTGACATAACGCTCACTCCATGCCTGGAAGGCGGAATAAGTTTACTGTCTTTTTCGATGGGCCCTTCGGAAATATGCAAAGTCTTCGTGACATTTGGACAATCAATATCACAATCAAAAAGAGAAACAGAGAAGCCAGATTTAGCTATTTGAATTGCTAAGTTAGTGGCTACTGTAGTTTTACCAACACCGCCTTTTCCGGAATAAATCCCAATTTTTTTCTTTATTGATTGTAGATTTTCGGATATTTGTCGGCGTTCTTGGAAATTTTTCCTTACTTGTGCTAATCGTGCCTCTTCTTGGGGTGTTAATTGTCTTGGCTTGCTCACTACTTTACTCCCAAATTAGTCAATTCCAAGAAGCCTTTTTCCTTCATCAGTTATTAAGTCGGGACTCCAAGGCGGATCGAATACCACGTCGACTTGCACATCCTCAATATCTTCTATTTCTGCAATTCGCCATTCTGCCTGTTGGGCAATATAAGGTCCCATCCCGCAACCGGCCGCTGTCAGAGTCATTTCTACATGAACGTCGCCGTCGGAAACATCTACGGAATAAATTAGACCCAAATCTACCACGTTAACTGGTATTTCAGGATCATAGACGTCTCTTAGCGCTTCTAGTACTTCTTCGGATGTAATAGTAGACATAATTTGTATGATTCGTTCTCCTCTTTTTACAATGTTACAAAACCAGAGTTGGAGTTACTAACATTCAGTCCAAATTCTGATATTGATTTGTTTTGGTTATTCAACCGTATCTTTGGATAAAAGGATTTTTCTACAATCAGTTATCTGATCCCTCAATACGGCCGCTTTCTCAAATTCCAAATCTCTCGCCGAATTTTTCATTTCTTTCTCTAAATCTTTTATAAATACTAGCAAATCTTTTTTTGATATATTGGCAAATGAACTATTGTATGGACCCTTCGATGAAGTTTTTCGAATCCTTTGGGTAATGTCATGGACTTCTTTGACGATTGATTTAGGCATTATGTGATTTTCTTTATTGTACGATGTTTGTATTATTCTTCTGCGTTCTGTTTCTTCTATAGCGCGGGTCATCGATCCAGTTACTTTATCGGCATACATAATCACAGTACCATCAACGTGTCGTGCCGCTCTTCCCATCGTTTGAATAAGAGCAGTTTCCGATCTAAGATACCCTTCTTTATCGGCATCTAGTATTGCAACAAGTGAAACCTCTGGCAGATCAATTCCTTCTCGTAATAAGTTTATACCGATTACGACATCGTAAATTCCCAATCTCAAATCCCTTAATATTTCTGACCTCTTAATGGTGTCTATTTCTGAGTGTAGGTAGTGTACTTTGATTCCCATTTCAGTCATGTAATCTGCTAATTCTTCTGACATCTTTTTGGTTAGAGTAGTAATCAATGTTCTTTCATTTCTTTTAGTTACTACTTTAATTCTTTCAAAAAGATCATCAATTTGACCAAGAGTTGGTTTTATGTAAATTTTTGGATCGACCAAACCTGTTGGGCGTATTATTTGCTCTGCTCTGAATTCTTGCATTTTAATTTCATATGGGCCTGGAGTGGCGGAAACATAAACTATCTGATTTATGCGTTCTTCAAATTCTGGGAATGAAAGAGGCCTGTTATCTATAGCGGATGGTAACCTGAACCCATATTCAACTAACGTAGTTTTTCTCGCTAAATCGCCTGCGAACATTCCCCGGATTTGTGGTATTGTCATGTGGGACTCATCTATAAATATTAGTAAGTCTTCTGGGAAATAATCGAGAAGAGTCCATGGAGCAGAACCAGGTTGCCTCCGACCTAAAGGACGAGAATAATTTTCCACGCCAGGACAAGTCCCAGTTTCTCGTAATAACTCTAGATCGTATTTAGTTCTTTGTTGGATTCTCTGAGCTTCAAGTAATTTACCTGAATTGTGGAAATTATCAACTGATTGATCCAATTCTTCCTCGATATCTCCGAGAGCATCTTGAAATTGTTCAGTTGGGGTAACAAAGTGTTTTGCAGGATACACATTGATTTCATCAGGATCACTTAGAACTTCCCCAGTCAAAGAATCTATTTCGTTCATTTGATCTATTTCATCTCCAAAAAATTGGATTCTTATGCCAAATTCCTCGTAAGCTGGGATTATTTCCAAAGTATCGCCCTTTATTTTGAAATTACCCCTTTTTGTTTCAAAATCGTTTCTTTCGTAGAACATCTCTGTAAGTCGGCGCGATATTTTCCGTAAGCCAGTTGTATCTCCTTTCTTCAGTTTTAAAGAAATCGATTTGTATTCTTCTGGAGAACCTAGTCCATAGATACAGCTTACACTGGCTACTATCAATGTGTCATTTCTAGTAAGTAATGATCTTGTAGCAGCGTGCCTTAATCGGTCTATTTCTTCGTTAATATCAGCGTCTTTTTCGATAAAAGTATCGGTTCTAGGTATGTATGCCTCAGGTTGATAATAATCGTAATACGATACAAAGTATTGAACTGAATTGTCAGGGAAAATTTCTTGAAGTTCGGTCGTCAATTGAGCTGCAAGGGTTTTGTTGTGTGCGATTACTAATGTAGGACGTTGACAATTTTCTATTATACCGGCCATTGTAAAAGTTTTCCCCGACCCAGTAACACCCAATAATGTCTGATGTTTTAGACCTTTTTTTATGCCATTAGACAACGATTCAATTGCAGAAGGTTGATCACCCATAGGATCATAGTTTGCACGTATTTTGAAAGTTTTGTTCAATTTGGTTCAGCAATCTAATTACTTTGATTTCCACTTATACGATAATGTCATCAATAAGTACATGAACGTAAAACAAATCCATTGTCTTTTTGGAGAAAATTTATGCAGGTGATTATAGGGGCCGACCATTTAGGTAATAATTTTATAGAGCGTCTTAGAGAGAAATTTCCTAGTGTAGATTTTTATGATTGTATGCAAGGAGATGAAATTCCCGAAGAAACCTCAATGGCTGAGGTGTATTTTGGATGGCCGAATTCAACACAGTTTAAACTGCTAACCAACCTCAAATGGATTGCTTGCCCAGGAATGGGTATCGATAAGATAGCGAAATACAGAGAAATTTTGGATTCCGATGTGATTATCACAAATTCACCAAAAACTCACGTAAACGCCATGGCTGATTACGCCATAGGAGCGATGATTTCTTTAGCCCATAGATTTAATGATTGCTATAAAGATCAGAGCCAACGCGTATGGGATACACAAAAATACAATTCAAAAATCGTTGAACTTACTGGAAGGACAGTTGGTATTTTTGGCCTTGGTGAAATAGGAAGGGCCGTTGCCCAAAGGTGTGTCGGTTTTGGCATGGAAATTTTTTCTGTCGATCCTAATCCTTCATTTGTACCTGATTTTGTATCCGAATGTTGGACGGATGATCGTCTTGATGAATTATGTAAAATTTCCGACTTTTTGATTGTAACTGCTCCTTTGTTAGCGTCTACTCGATCTTCAATAGATGTGGCCCAATTGGAATTAATGAAAAAAGGATCCTTTATAGTTGTGGTATCAAGGGGTGGCATAGTAGACGAACTGGCCTTAATGAAATATTTGAAGTTAGGTCATTTAGGTGGGGCTGCTTTAGATGCTACCGTGGTAGAGCCTTTACCAATCGATAGTGATTTATGGTCTCTCGATAACATAATAATTACTCCACACGTTTCTGCACTAAGTCCGGAACTTTACGAAATGCGTAGAATTATTTTTGAAGATAATTTAACAAATTACATTAATAATAAAAATTTGAATCATATATGTGATAAGACTGCTTCGATATAATTTTTATCATGTTTTCGAACATACAAAAACCATGTCGTCACTCGTCTCAGTAATTGGGTCGTAATTAAAATTTCCGTAGGCATAGTCTATTTTAAGGTTTGCCATTTTACACATTTCTACTACCTGTCCAAAATACAAATATCGTGTTTCGACTGGAAGCATAGCTTTATTTAAAGATTCGCCGTGCTCATTTACTTTTTCTATATATTGACTGGAAAAATTTAATTGATTAACAGTATCGAAACGGTTTTTCCCCGTTAAAATATAGCGACCTCCATCTTCTTGGGCGTCTGAAACTCCTAGAAGGAACTCTTCATCAGGATCACAATTAATCATCTCTTTATCTGGGTAATATATATCAAAAATTATTCGTCCTGAATTTGTAAGATGGGCCGCAGCGTTTTTCAACACCATTACTTGTTTTTCATAATTAGTTTCAAGAAGTAAGGTTCTAGCGGGTATTAAAATAAGCTCAAATCTTTTATCTAATTTAAAGCTCTTCATATCTGCTTTGAGCAGTTCAATTTTTTGGTAACTATTTTTGTTTGTTTTTATTTTAGATTTGATTTTGGATAACATTCCGTTACTTATATCTAGTCCGGTTATTGAATAACCAGCATTTGATATCGGTACTAATATCCGACCTGTTCCAGCACCTAATTCCAAAATGGGACCTCCAAATTTCTTACACATGTCAATGTAAAAAAAAATATCGTTTTTAGGAGCAGTGGAATAAAAAATGTCATAAACTTTGCTCCATTTATCAAAAATATTTTCAATATTCATTATGAAATTCTAGCCACCTTATGGAAAATAGACGGGTTAAAAATATATTTTAGAAAGACGGAGCAATAGTTGGTGCGCGTTCATTTATTATTCGTTTCTTTGCAGAGATATCAGAAACTTCAACTGCATTTTCCGTAACAAAAAAATTCTTATCTTGCGTTTATAGATTGTCCAAATGATCACAGATTTCGATATTCTATATACGCGTATACTATTTAAATGCTATCAAATTGGCATATACGCTTCTCGAAACCACTAAAGCCAGAAAGAAATTAGTATAAAGTGCCTGTATTAGCAAACAGACAAAAACTACTTGGTACCGAAACTGCATTTGAAACTCTTGCCAAAGCAAAAAGGTTGGAGGCAGAAGGTAAAAATATCATTCACCTAGAAATTGGTGAACCAGATTTCGATACGCCCTATAATATAAAACAGGCTGCCAAAAAAGCCATTGATGATGGTTATACTCATTATGGTCCCTCGGCTGGTCAAATGGAACTTAGGCAGACTATAGCTAACCACCAATCAAGTCGTCAGGGGTATGATATTTCCCCCGAAAACGTTATAGTTACCCCTGGGGCTAAACCTATAATGTTTTACACGGTTATGGCATTAATTAATCCTGGAGATGAAGCTATTTATCCGAACCCAGGTTTTCCGATTTATGAATCTATGATTAACTATGTCGGTGGCGTTGCCAAACCAATGCGCCTGAAGGAAGAGACCAATTTTAATGTTGATATAAAAGAACTGGAATCATTGATTTCTGATCGGACGCGTTTAATCATAGTTAATTCTCCGAACAATCCCTGTGGAAGTGTGATTCCGAATGATGATCTGAAAAGGATATCAGATGTGGCAGACGCCCATGACTTAATTGTTTTATCTGATGAAATATACAAGGACATGTATTATGACAGAGTTGAACATTGTTCGATAACAAAATTTGGACAAACTAAGACAAGGACAGTAATTTTAGACGGTTTCTCTAAAAGTTATGCGATGACCGGATGGCGTTTAGGGTACGGAGTATTTCCTGATTTTATGATTGATGATGTATCAAAATTGGTGACTAATAGTGTTTCATGTACATCTGTTTTTACTCAGATAGCTGGTATTGAAGCTCTTGAAGGTCCACAAGATTCTGTAAGTAATATGATGAAAGAGTTTACAAAACGGCGCGAAATCGTTGTAGATGGTCTTAATTCCCTCAAGGGTATTAGATGTTCTATACCCAAAGGAGCTTTTTACGCATTTCCGAATATTGAAAATACAGGAATGACCTCACAACAATTTGCGGATAAGGCTCTTTACGATGGTGGCGTCGCTTTGCTTTCTGGTACTTCTTTCGGCGAATTTGGAGAGGGATTTATACGTATTTCTTTTGCTAATTCAATTGAAAACATACAAGAGGGTATTAAAAGGATTTCCACGATTTTATGAACAATTATTGTGCCCAAAACTTGTGTAATTAAGATGTATACGTGCTTTAAGTTTGGGTGTTGGAAACTTATGTGGATTAATTTCTAATCCGAAAGATAATATGCCTGATGGTTTGTTATTTGCCGACTCTCCCTGGATTTGTTTCTGATTTGGAATCCGTTATGTGCTTTCTTATTTCAGTTGAATATATAATTTCACTATCATCCTGAGGATTGTAATCGAGTATTTTTTTGGCTGATTCTAATGACCAAAATCTCCTTGTATTGTCGCTACAACCGTAAACTATTTGATAAGGTATCCCATGCTCATCGATAATGTCTTTTGTCTCAATGGCTTTCAGGAATAATTGAGTAATATCTCTTTTACTAATAAATGCCCCCAGATTCCGTTTAAAGTTTGCCAAGCCTCCACCTGCTGGTTCGGTTCCTATGGGGTCGGCGAGATCCTTTTTTACATCAACATCTCGAGGGGCACCTATTCTTACGTGGATAAACTCTAATTTTCTTCCAAATTTTCCTGATGCATATGGCCAACTTAGTAATTCATAAGAAGCTTTTGCCCAACCGTAAAAATTATCAGAAACTGGATAATCTCCAGGACCTACAATATCCTTAATCCCATTGTGAATTAGCGAATGTTCATACCAATCTGCCGCATGATTGGAACTAGCTACTACAACCCTTTTAACACCGTTATCATATGCAGCACGATAAACGTTGTTAGCCATCACTATGTTTTCAAGTTCGACCGGAAATTTATCTATTTGCGAAATTTGAGTATCCCACACACCTCCAGGACTTGATCTTTTATAGGCTAAATGTATTACGGTGTCTACACCTGAAAAATAATCAATGTACTGACTATTATCGGTTTCCGAAAGATCACAAACCTTAATACCAGGTAAACTCTCTCCAGTTTTGTTCTTGCTACTATTATCTAAAATAGTGAGGTTATAGTTTTGTTTAATTGTGGGAAGAATCAAAGAGGCTACATAGCCACTTGCCCCGGTAACTAGAATGTTTTTCATTTCAATAAACGTCCTCTTTGGAATGATTTGTTATACATTTTACACATATTTTGATAGTCGATATATTACATTGAGTATCAATGAATAAACTTGCAACCGAACAGAGTCTTTATTTAAGGCAGCATTCAAAGAATCCAGTCGATTGGTATCCCTGGTGTGAAGAGGCTTTTAAACTCGCTGAATTAAAGGGATTACCAATATTTTTGTCGATTGGTTATTCCTCGTGTCATTGGTGTCATGTAATGGAACGGGAATCGTTTGAAGATCAAAATGTAGCCAACATAATGAACTCCAATTTTGTAAGCATAAAGGTTGATAAAGAAGAACGTCCTGATTTAGATTCTATTTACATGGCCGCGGTTCAAACAATCACAGGGTCTGGAGGATGGCCGTTGTCAATTTTTTTGACGCCTGATCTACAACCTTTTTTTGGGGGCACATATTTTCCTCCGCGGGATCGGCACGGGTTACCGAGTTTTTCAAATGTGCTTTTATCTGTTGCTAATGCTTGGGATAGCAAGCGCCAAGAAATATATCAAAATGCCGAACATCTTAAAAGGTTAGTACGGGATAATATTGGTTATCACAGAACAGGTAAAGGTGATTGGTCAAAAGAAATGGTCTTTCCCATAGCAGTTCAAATCAGCTCGAAAATAGATATCAAGTATGGTGGAATTAAAGGTTTCCCAAAATTTCCCCAGGTACCTTTGTTTGATTTTTTGTTAACCTCGTATTCATACAAGAATGACGAACGTTTCTTAAAAGCTGTTATTCTAACTCTTGATGGGATGGCTAATGGTGGAATTCGAGATCATATTGGTGGTGGTTTTCATAGGTATTCTACTGATGAAAAATGGTGCGTACCGCATTTTGAGAAAATGCTGTACGATAATGCCCTAATCGCCAAACTTTATACCACCGCATATCAAATTTCCAATAATGACAAGTACAAACAAATCGCTGAGAAAACCTTGGATTTTATTTTGAAAGAAATGTCTTTTTATAAATTAGGATTTATTTCATCGATAGATGCAGATACCAATGGGGTAGAAGGAGATACATACACGTGGAGTTACCAGGAATTAAAAACTCTTTTGTCAGATGAACAATTCAGGGTTGCTAATAAGCATTGGTCAATATCGAATGTAGGCAATTATGAAGGTAAGAACGTACTAAATGTTTTATATGGATTTGAGTCAATTAATGGTGACCACCAACAAAAAAATGATGTTCGCGAAATAAAAAATGTGTACAAAATATTACAAAAAGTACGGACTCAACGTCTACAACCCAAAAAAGATAAAAAAATGATTGTTGGTTGGATTGCTCTTGTTGTTCAAGCCCTATCTGAATACGGGACTAAATTTAACAAACGAAGTTGGACTCGCCACGGTGAACAGGTTGTTGAAAATATCTTTCAATATTTTGATGATAAAGATGACCGAATTTTACCACACATTATTGGGAACGACTCGGAATCCCGAGTTACAGATATTACAGGGTTTTTGAGTGATTATTCTGAGTTAGCATTGGCTTGTTTTTGGTTGTACCAAAATACTCTTAAACAAAAATGGATAAGTAGATTTATGACCTTATCTACCACGATAACCGATAAATTTTGGAATGACGACAACGGTGTATTTTATGACACTTTCCAAACCGAAAATTTATATATGATTCCTAATGACACATTAGATACCGCTCTTTATTCAGGTCCTTCTTCAGCTACATTGGTAACTCTTTACATGTACTCCTTGACAGGGGAAACCAAGTTGATAAATATTGTCGATCGTTCAATTGCTAATAATTCAAATAATATGATGAATTATCCAAGCGCTTCGGGTCGTTGGTTGTCAACAGTTTTAACAGCTGAACACCTACAACAAATTGTCCTAGTAGGGAATAGGACCGATGAAAAACTTCAACAGATGATAAAAATTGCTAATAATGGTTTTTATCCTGGTAGAATTATTGTTCAGGTTAACAAGCCAGTTCAATGGTTGCCCATAACCAAAAACAAGGTTAACATCAATGGTAAACCAACAGCTTATATATGCAAAAACTTCGTTTGTGAATCCCCTGTTACCTCTATCGTGGAATTCGAAACGCTTATTAACGGTTAGGGTAAATTATCTAGAACAGTTTATAAAAACGTTATGTTTAATTTTTTGGATAAAAAGACATAAACATTTCTTCTAAACCAGATTGTTCTGACTGGAAACTGATGACTTCGTATTTTGCCAGCGTTTTTAGTAATGAATCAACTTTTCCATTAAGAACGCATGTTAATTTATTATCTTTCAATGAAATGTTATCTATACCATCACAGTCAACGAAAGATTGTTTCTCTACAGGTTTCGAAAAAACTACTTCAATTCTAAAGGTTCGTTTTTCACTTAGAGAAGACACATTCTCTACAGATACAATTTCGCCTTCCCTTATAACTCCAGATTTATCACACATTGATTCTATTTCTTGAAAAATATGCGATGACATTATCACCGACGCTCCCTGTTCTTTTCTTTCAAAAATTAAAGACTCGAATTCTTGTTGTAACAACGGATCTAATCCTGAAGTTGGCTCATCTAAAATTAGTAACTCTGGATCTGACATGAATGCTTGGACAATACCCAGTTTTTGGCGGTTACCTTTTGATAAATCGCCAATTTTTCTTTTAACGTCTAAATCGAATCTTTCACATAATATATTCCAATCCGTTTGGTTACTGGGACGTAAATTTTTTGTGAAATTAAGTAAATCTATTATTTTGAGAGAAGGATATGTAACGTAGTCACCTTGGAGGTAACCTATTCTAGATTTAATTTTAAGTGAATCTATGTCAGAGTTCATACCTAGGACTAATGCACTACCTGAAGTTGGTTTAATTAAGTTCATCAACAATCTTAAAAATGTAGTTTTTCCCGCCCCGTTTGGACCCAATAGACCAAAAATCTCCCCTTTTTTTATAGATAGGCTGACGTTTGAAATACCTCTGTAGGAACCGTAAAATTTAGTCAGTGATTTTGTTTCAACTGCGTACATTGTCTATTAATAAAAGCATATTGTTTTCATTGGAGCAGATAAATTTCATGGAACAATTATGAATTAGCGTATTCTTCCATAGCAATGTCGGTAAAATTTGCGTTGGAAAATATTTTTGTGACATCGTCCAATTCTTCCAACGAGTCTAGTAACCTCAAGGTCTGAATAGATTGCGAATCATCCAAATCAACTGTGCTAGTGGGAAGTTGAATTATTTCGGCACGCTCTATTTGAGTGTAGCCTAATTTTTGAATAAATTCCTTTATCTTTGAAAACTCTTCATAACCTGAAGTTACATCTACAGATTCTCCATCTATATCAATTTCTTCTATCCCTTCATCCATTACCTCCAACGCTAATCGCTCCGGATCTTCGCCGAGGACCGTTACTGTTACTAATCCCTTAGTTAGGAAATTCCAAGCGACTGATCCGCTACCCGCCAAACTGCCTCCATTACGAGTTATAAGTGATCGTACAAGGGATGCTGATCGATTTTTATTGTCCGTGAGCACATTAATTATGATTCCAACTCCACCGGGCCCGTAGGCTTCGTATGTAATTTCAAACAGGGTATCGCTTTTATCTGACGAACCAGATCCTTTAATTATTGCCCGTTCGATATTTTCTTTCGGCATATTTTGGGATTTTGCGTTATCAACCGCTAATCGTAGACGGAAATTCATGTCAGGATTTTGATCGCCCGATTTTGCAGCAACGGTTATTTCTCGCGATAACTTTGTAAACAACTGTCCGCGCCTTGCATCTTGGGCACCTTTTTTATGTTTTATAGTGCTCCATTTTGAGTGGCCAGACATGTTTATTCTATTTCCAAAACTGCCCTTGTATCTGCTTTAACTGCGGATACCCTCAGTAATGATCTAATAGACTGAGCCACCCTGCCGTTTCTTCCTATTACTTTCCCTTTATCGTCTTCGTGAACTGACAAATACAAGGTCACTTGACGGTCCTCTTTTTCTACCTTCACCTTGACCGATTCAGGGTTACTGGCTATTGCTTTCGCTATGAATTCAACCATTTCAGCCATGGCTTCAGAAGGAGATTCTTCTAGGTCGTTTGTTTCATTTGGTGACGAGCCGAGATTTTCAGGCATTGACTTTTTCCATTAATCCGGTTGTTTTGAGGATTTTGTTTACTGAATCGGATGGTTGGGCACCTTTTTTTATCCAGTCAAGAATTTTTTGTTCATTGATATTGATCACGGGTGTTTCTGGTATTGGATCATAAGTACCAACCTGTTCAATAAATGCACCATTTCGCGATGTTCTCTGGTCGGCTACTACGATACGATAGAATGGGCGTTTTTTTGCCCCAACTCTTCGTAGACGAATTCTTACCATTACTTTCTATGACTCCATTTTATATTTGAAATTTTCATGTTCTACTTATTTTATACAAAGTTATGTTTACTACACATAGTTTAAACTACGTATAAGTTATGTTTCGAGTTCACAGGTCAACGTCAAACAATGAAAAAAGAAAAATATTCAATTACGATTCTACTTTTCGCAGGTATACGTGAAAAAATAAAAAAAGACAACCTTTTTTGGACTGTTTCGAGAGGTGACACTTTAAATGATGTGATTGATAGGCTTACTATTGCTTTTAACGTCTCAAGAACATTGTTTGAATCGTATATGTATGCTGTTAACGGTGAATACGTTGACCTTAATCACTTGCTGATCGATGGAGATGAAATTGCGGTTATACCCCCAGTGAGTGGAGGTAGTTTTGGTTATAGTGACAATGATTTCATTAGAATAAGAATAACTGAAGAAAAAATAGATGAACAAGAGTTAATCAGATTTGTAAAATCAGAAGAGGATGGAGCTGTTGTTACATTTAGTGGAGTTACAAGAAGCATTAATAAGGGAAAGGAAGTTAGAAAGCTTGAGTACCAAGCACATGGACCTATGGCAGAAAGAAAAATGTGTGAAATACTAGTTGAGGTTCGATTGAAATGGGATATTTCTAGATGTTTTGTGGTACACCGGGTCGGTACTGTTCTTGTTGGGGAAACAAGCATGGTACTATGTTTGGCTTCAAAGCACCGATCTGAAGCCTTTTTAGCAGCGCAATATTTTGTTGAAAGATTAAAAACAATCGTCCCTATTTGGAAAAAGGAATTTTACTTGGATGGAGAGGAATGGATCGGAGAAACGCCAGAATAATATTTTCTCTATATATATCAAATGATCAAAATATCGGTGATAATGTATATAGAGTTGATTTGGAGGGTTCGCATAGTGGCCTAGTGCGCCCGCCTGCTAAGCGGGTTGGGGGTGATGAGCCCCCTCGCG
>PCAX01000038.1 GCA_002730795.1 Chloroflexota bacterium | reverse complement strand
GGACATCTCAATAAAACTTTAGTAACGAGAATTTTATATGGGGTGCTTGCAGTTTCATTTTTAGGTTCCGCCATTATTTTTGTGCCGAAATTTCTGGGCATGTTTTCGGTACCAAATATCAGCTCCCCGTTAAGTGTCATTATAGTAATATTGACTGCTGTTTTTACGGCTAAAATAGGAATTAATTTTCACACCTCATTGAATCACGTAATTCGTAAAACTCTTTTAGGTGCCGATAATACAAAATAAGATTTACTTGGATTTTTTCGGAGTATTTACATGGTTAAAAATAGTGCTGATGTTCTGGTCATAGGATTGGGTGCCCATGGAAGTGCTGCGACCTATAACCTATCTAGAAATGGACTGAAGGTTATTGGATTTGACACTTATCATCCGCCCCATGATATGGGGTCTTCACATGGTCAAGCTCGAATTATAAGAAAAGCATACTCTGAAGGTCCTCATTATGTTCCACTTGTGTCACGATCATATGATTTATTTTTTCAACTGCAAGAATTGACTGGTACAAAAATGATAAACATAACTGGAGGTCTACAGGTAGGAAGGAAAGGTTCACTAAGGTTATCTTCAATTAAAGAAAGCGCCGACATGCATGGATGTGAAATTGAATTTATGACTGCTGATGAAGTTAGATCGACTTGGAACATCTTTGAACCGGAAGACAATATGGACGCTGTATTAGATATTATGGGAGGAGCGGTTTTTCCTGAAAAAGTAATTGATGCCCATTTGCAGTTAGCACGGATTAACGGAGCTGATTTAAAATTTAATCACAAAATTGTAAATTGGGACGCTTCTTCTTCTGGAGTACGGGTAGAAACAGAGTCAGGAGATGAGTTTTTTGGGGATAAATTGATAATATCCGCTGGTGCTTGGGCACATAAATTATGTTTAGATTTATCGCTTCCTTTATCTATAGAACGTCAGGTGCTTTTTTGGTTTAATCCCATTTCTAATAATGATATGTTTTTACCTGGCAATTCTCCCAATCATTCATGGGAATATGAATCAGGTCAAACGATTTATATACAACCAAATTATGGTCGTGGAGTTAAAGCAGCGATACACCACGACGGATTAGAAGTGGACCCAGATACCTTGGATAGGAATAATGTTTTGAGAAGTGAAGAAAAAAAATTAATATCAATAATACGTCGTTATGTCCCATCACTACCGGGTGAAGTTATTGGTCGTTCAGTTTGTATGTACACCAACACTCCTGATCTGGAATTTATTATCGATTTTCATCCTGAACATAGTAACGTTCTTATATTGAGCCCATGTTCGGGGCATGGGTTTAAGTTTTCCCCAGTAGTCGGTGAAATTGCCTTTAACCTTCTTACGGAAGGAAATTCAGAATTTGATTTAATGCCGTTTTCAATAAATCGCTTTACATAACATCGTTGGATTAGGTTTAAGTGTGTAAAGATAAATATTATGAGGATTAGGGGTAACTAATGGATATCGTAATTATTGGTGCAGGAGGAATTGGTGGATTTGTTGGAGGGATGCTTTCGCGTGGGGGACACGAAGTTACGTTAGTTGATCAGTGGTATGAGCACATATGTGAAATACAAAAAAATGGGTTGAAAATCAAAACCCAATCTGAGAAATTACTAGCTAAACCGCGTGCCCTTCATATAAGTGAATTACAACAAGAATGTAGGGTTTTTGATGCAGCATTTATAGCTGTAAAAAGTTATGACACGGAATGGGCAACTATGTTAATAAAAAATTATATTAAAAAAGAAGAAGGATTTTTTGTTGACTTCCAAAATGGTATTAACGATGAACGTGTAGCGTCTATCGTTGGGGTAGAAAAAGCTTTGGGTTGCGTAGTTTCAATAGGTGCCGCGTGTTATGAACCGGGCGAGGTTATACGTACGGATGACTACCCACTTGGATTTAAAATTGGAGAGCATGACGGCTCAAAAAGTGAACGAGCAACGCGAATAGTTGAAATGTTGAACTATATTGCTGATTCGAAAGTGACTACCGATTTATGGGGAGATAGATGGTCCAAACTGATGTTGAATTGTATGACCAACGCTTTGGCAGGTTTAACCGGGTATTCCACATCAGAAGTAAGGACAATAGCCGCTGCAAGGCGGGTAGGTATCCAATTGGGTGCTGAAGTAGCAAGGGTCGCAATGGCACTTGGACATAAACTTCAACCAATTAGTGGTGTTGATCCTGAGGAGGTTATTAATGCAGCTGAAGGAAAAAACATTGAAGTTTTGGAACATGCAATGTTGGAGGCAGCGCGTAGGGCAGGAACTGACGCTAGGCCATCTTTTGGTCACGATGTGCTAAAAAAACGCCGCACTGAAATTGAATTTTTAAACGGTTATGTCTCTCAAAAAGGAAGAGAAATAAATATTCCAACCCCTTTCAACGATACCATCGTAAAGATAGTACTTGGTCTGGGGATAGGATTCAGTGCTGACCCGACTAATATAGATGAGCTTATTGGAATGTTACCTTACTGATTACAAGTTAATAAACTTCAATGCGGTAAGATATATTCAAACTGTAAGAGATGAATTTAAACAATAGGGTATTTGATGACTTTTAAAATTGGTTTGATTGGTTGTGGAGGTATGGGGATGCGACATATTTTTGGACACATAGAGCTAAGAAAACATTTTAATGATATAGAACTTGCGGCAGTCTGTGATGTTCACAAAAATGTTGCCGAAAAAGCTGTTGACATCATTAATGAAAATGGATTAAAACCTCCCGATATATATACCGACTATATGGAATTAATTAATTCACGTCACTTAGATGGGATTGCAATTGTCACGAGTACACCGATGCACCACAAAATAGCAATTGCTTCTATGGAACTCGGATTGCACGTTATAACTGAAAAACCAATGGGTTTAACAATGAAGGCCTGTAGGTTGATGGAAGAATCAGCTAAACGAACCAATCGTATTTTGGCTGTTGCAGAAAACTATAGGAGAGATCCAATAAACAGATTATCTAAGGCCCTTTTGGATAGTGGTGTGATGGGAGATCCGTATTTCGCTTTGGATATACATGCTTCGAGTAGCCGTAAAGCTGTAATGCATAGTACGGTTTGGCGCGCAAAAAAGCAGCAAGCCGGTGGGATCGTTTTAGATGCTGGTGTGCATAATTCAGACATGCTTTTATATTTAATGGGTCCTGCAGAAAGTGTTTATGCAGAAACGTCTGTATTTGAACCGAACCGGAAGCTAATGCCTATGGTTAATGTAGCGCCTAATTTGGCAGAAATGTATAAGCACAGGAATGAACCTGGCTTTAAAACAGGTGATGAAGTATTACAAGATGCCATCGATACAGGTTTTGCACTAATAAAATTTAAATCCGGTGCAATAGGGCAACTAGTGATCACTGATACTTCTCACGGGCACAGCCTAGGTATTGAAACTATAACGGGAAGTGAAGGTACGCTCTTTAGGACGCAGAGCAGATCTGGAAAACCAGCTAAAATAGTTTTTATGGATGGCAAAGAAGTAATTGGCGAAGAATTGCTTAAATTAGTACCTAGTTTTGAATTAGATGATCTTACTACGACGTTGTGGAATGGTCGTAGGAGAATAGGCCAATATGATATGGGATTTCACGATACTGATTCACGAATTTTGGCTTATGAATATATGGATTGGGTAAGGGCGGTAGAAAAATCGGAGGCTCCAGAAGTAGGAGTATTGGAAGGCAAAAACGCTCTTGGGTTGGCATATTCTATCGTCGAATCGGGTTTATCCCAAAAAAAAGTTAAAGTGAGGGATGTTATTTCAGGTGAAATAAATGGTTATCAAAAGGACATAGATATATCAGAAGAAATTTAATGTTTTTTTAATCTATCGAGTCTGAATTCCCAAACAATTCGATGATTTTTTTCACAATTTCCTTATCTATTGTTGAGTTTGCAGATTTTATATTATCCTTTAAATGTTTTTCGTTTGAGGAACCTGTAATAATTGTGGAAACACAATCGTGAGACGCAGCAAAAGCATATCCTTTGGAGATTAATTCTTCACTGTTTTCTAAATTGTTATTATTTAGTGACTTTAAATCTTCTAAAGTACCTTGTATGTCGGTACGGTTCAATCTCCATTCATTAAATCTTTCTAGTAAACGGTCATTATTAGTCAACGTGAGCCTTACAGGAGCCATGTTAAGAATGCCGATATCTTTTTTTTGTACGATAGGAAATATGTTTTTTGCGGCCCATTGGTTCATTATTCCGTACTTTAACATGATAGTGTCCCAAATATCAGGATGTTTTTCGAGGGCTAAAACCATACCACTATGTTTTGGTTCTTTAACTAAATTTTCAGTAATACCAATATATTTAATAAGCCCTTCTTCACGAGCTTTGATTATCGACTCCAGAAAACATTCCACTATGTCGTCATAGTTGTCATTCGCTAAACCATGGAATTGGAAAATATCAATATGATCTACATTTAGTTTTTTTAGGCTCCTTTCCAGTGATTTGCGAGGGAATAAAGGATTTTTGAATTCCCCAATGGAATCACGTCTGGCGACTAAATCCTGATTTCTGGTAGACACTTTTGTAGCGATTAAATATGAGTCTCTATTTATACCTTTTAATGCTTTTCCTAGTAATTCTTCACTATTTGCATAACTAGGAGCAGTATCGAATAAGTTTATTCCATTATTAAGCGCCACATTAATTAGTCGTGATCTTCCTTTGTCGTCCACACCAGTTTTTTGTCCAAATTGAGAAGGCCCACCTGTTCCATATGACAGTACTGATACTTTTTCTCTCGTTTTACCAAGAATTCGGTATTGCACTGTTTTTCAATATTCCATTATGGCTCTGCCCAAGATTTTTCCATTCTTTAAATCTTCACATGCCTCATTAATCTGATCAAGTTTATATCTTTTTGTAACGAGCTGATCCAAAGGAAATTTGCCTTGTTTATGCCAGCGCAAGAACATATTAAAATCTTTATCAGGATAGGTTGCTCCAAGTGAACCTCTGTATTGCCTTTGATGAAACATGAAATGCCCAGGATCTACAGTCATTTCCTTGCCAGGCATACCAATTAAAACGGCCATGCCACCGACATTGTCTGCACCTGGCCCTCCACTGCGTACTGATGGCAATATCTGTTCATTGGTAATTTTCAATCCAATAGCATCAAAAGCAAAGTCAGCTCCTCCCGATGTTATTTCATGAATACCCTCAATAGGGTCACTTTTTTTTGAATTAATCACGTGGGTTGCCCCAAATTGTTTAGCAAATTCTAATTTAGAGTCATCAATATCAACGGCTATAAGCGGATAGGCCTCTAATATTGATGCCATTTTTAAGGCACACATACCCACGCCCCCAACTCCAAAAACGGCCACCGACTGATTTGGACGCACTTTAGCTGTGTTGAGTACTGCTCCGGCTCCGGTTAACACGGCACAGCCTACAATGGATGAAATATCTTTTGGGTTATCATCATTTATTTTTACAACATAACCACCCCAAACTGAAACATCTTCACACCAGGTAGCGGTGGATCCTTCAAGAGGTGCTTCCTTCCATGTCATTCCTCCGGGGTCTGGGGCCCATCTTCCCTCGATAGGATTTCTGGGAACCCATGTAACTATAGCGAGATCCCCTTCTTTTAAATGGGTTACATTTTTGCCTATGTCTGTTACTATTCCTGTTCCTTCATGACCTAGTAAAGCAGGTGTTTGAAACTCAGGATTATTCATTTGATGAAGTTGCGAATGACATATGCCACTTGAGAACATTTTTAAATTTACGTAATCGGTTTTTGGATCGGGTATATCTATGTCATCAATTAACAATTGTTGATTGGTTTTAATATGAATAGCGGCCCTACTTTTCATTTTCTGAAGTCCTCCTAGGTATGTTTACTTTGTTGTTTAGGAATAACTAGCTTTTTAATCCACCGTTATTTTATTTTCGGGATAATACTTCTGTGATGTTAATATTACATTTTGTTATAGCTAAAAACATTTCCATCGTTGGTGACAAAGTTTCAACCATCATCTCAATTTCTTCTTCCGAAATATATTTTTTTAGGCATGTAATTTCTGAATCTTTTAGTATTTTTTCTATAGATGACTGAATGGATTCTGTCGTATTTTCAGTTTCCTCTTTAGATTCTTTAGTTGAAGGTTCAGCAGTTGATGTAGGTTCAGGGGTTGGGGCTGGAAAAGCAATATTAGTATTTTCAATCGATATGCTGCACTTAACCGCGGCGTTGACCAAATCAAGAACTAATTTCGGTGAAATTTGATTTTGATTACCAACAAGAACTGCACTAACTGAATTTTTATCAGCGTGTTCCAGTAGGCATATTGCTTCAAATGAAGTGATTCCAGCGACATCAAGTTGTTTGTCCAAGTACCCACACGACAAAAGAGGTAGCAATGAATCCAACGAATCTTGATTTTCGTAAAGTATTGTTGGCAGGGAATTAAAAATGCTTCCGAGCTTATTTAAACCAAGTGGCCCTATTTCATTTACTATGCACTCTATTTTTTCTATTCCACCTAGAGCAGATGTTAGTTTACCGAGTCTGCTTGATTCAAATATCATTCTTTCTTCAGTATCAATACAAAAAAGGGCTTGGAGAATCGTAAGATAAGTTTCGTCAGGAGGATCTTTTGCGAAAAGATAAACAAATGACCCCGATCCGCCAGTTCTATCTTTTATACAGTCAACTGAATTTTGACTTAACCCTCCGGTGTGAAGATCAAGTTGACCAATAATAATTCTTTCTATTGTTTTATTTGAAAGACAAGCATCAGAAGTTTTGGCTTGTTCCTGATCTATATAAACTGTTCCTGGTTCTGCAGATATTAAATTTATTAGAATCTGTTTACTACCCAATGCATTTGATAGACAATTTATTTCTGAAACAGGCATTTCAGAAATAAACCGGTTTGGGTCATACATAGGATCGATGTCAATTATTCTCATAGGTACAGGTGTAGGTGTAGGTGTCGGGGACGGTATTATGGTAGGAACTAGAGTAGGTTCTTGGATTGTTTCGGATTCGTTTACAGTGTCCGTACAAGATAATAAAAACACCATTACGGTTGTCAGTATAGCTATTAGAATTTTGTTGTTCATTAAGGATTGTTGCTTTAAAATCTTTCTTGATAACTTTTTGTGAAACTATTCTTTTGTATTCATTTCCAGCAAATACTTTCTAAGTAAATTTAATGTATACATTGAAGTTCTTTGTTTATCAGGTTCTCCACTTCCAGCCAATTTTATATGACGTGTTTTTATACCAAATGGACCCACTATAGCAATCCAGGTATTTCCACTAGATAAATTTTCTGATTTTTTTTCAGAATCTTCGATGCCGTATACAGATATCCCGTAGGTTGACTCACTATCCGTCATGACAGCCGTGGCAAGAGCGGTAGCTACAGATTCACCCTGACGAATATCTACATCCAGATGTGATTTTTTTATAAGTGTACTAATAGTTTCTTTTTTGTCAGAAACTACACTTTTTACAACTATATTACCAGTCATTTCTTTGAGGATTTTTGAAATTGTTCCGGTCGTAATATTTTCAAAAATGGATATTGAAGAGTTTCTCTCCAATAATAATTTATTAACTATTGATTCAATTGTGTCATCATTTTTCCCAAAAATATTATCACCTAATAGGTTTGATATTTTCTCATCTACCGCGTCTATTAAAGAATTTGCCTTGTTACGATTTTCTGCTTTCGCAGTTATTCTGATATCGACCTGACCTGGTCTGGCTAAAACGCCGACCGTCGGATTTTTTGAATGAGCTATAATTTCGCCTATTTTATCATCAACAGCGCTTTCTCCAAGATCAGAAACCTTTAATACTCTGTAGTGTATTATTTCTTCTATATTAAATTTATTTTTCAGATAAGGTATTATTCTGTTATCTACCAGCCATTTCATCTCAAAAGGTACGCCCGGTAGGCTAATTATTGTTCCTTTTTCAGCTTCTACTATGAATGCAGGAGCGGTACCATTTGGGTTTTCTATAACAATTGCTCCTTCAGGTATTTCAGCTTGCCTTTCGTTATTTTTTGTTAGAAGCAACCCGCGTTTTTGAAATCGTTCACGGATTTCCAGTAGAGACTTTTTGTCAGTTATGAGATTTCTATTAGTTACTTTTGCAACTGCTTCTCTGGTCAAATCATCCTTTGTTGGACCAATTCCTCCTCCTGTAAGCACTATATCTGACCTTGACAAAGCCAAATGAATGACGTCACACATACGTTCAAAATTATCACCAACGGTGGTTTTGTAAAAAAGGTTTATACCATTATTTGCTAATCGTTGGGCAATCCAAGAGGCATTTGTATCTACTATCTGACCTAAAAGCAACTCTGAACCTATCGAAATTATTTCCGCGTTCATCTTTAATGACCTCCTGATATATATCCTATTCTAAAACTTTATAAAAACATATTTTGCTGGGTATTGACACTATAAGAACATTTGTTCTATATTAGAACAAATGTTCTTATAGTGTCAATACCCAGAAAAATATGTTTTTATAAAGTTTTAGAATAAGATATAT
>PCAX01000037.1 GCA_002730795.1 Chloroflexota bacterium | reverse complement strand
CTGGAGATGGAAATAATTTTCTTGATACAATGCATATTAGAGATTTTATATCAGGTATAATAAAAGTTATTGAATCTAATGTAAAAAATAAAATTATTGATTTTTGTAAATCTAATCCTGTGACCTTAAAGGAACTTTCAATAACCATTGGAAAAGTATTTAATCGTAATAATTTTAATTTAATTTGTGGCAACGAAGTTATACTGATATACCAGAATAACTTAGAAAGTGGCAAGTTCTGTCGTTGGCATTAGCAGAGGATAACAGTAAATGGAAGAAAAAAACAAATCTCTAAGACAACAGGCTTTGGATCACATGTTCATCCAAATGTTTAATACAGTGCAAATGGCGGAAGAAGGTGGCCCATTAATAATAGATTCTGGTAATGGTATATACATTACCGATACCGAGGGGAATACATATATTGATGGAATTAGCGGGATGTATTTCCGGAATGTAGGACATGGTAGAAAAGAAATAGCAAAGGCCATTTATGAGCAATTATCTAAAGTTTCGATGGATGTATATGCTGGTGTGACACCTGCCACAGTGAGATTAGCATCAAAACTCGCCGAAATAACCCCCGGAGATCTTTCAAGGACATTTTTTTCTCAGGGAGGAAGTTTAGCGAATGAATCAAGTTTAAAATTGGCTCAGGCATACCATATGAGATGTGGAGACAAAGGGAGATATAAAGTCATTTCGAGAAGAGGTAGCTATCATGGTGCAACATACCATACAATGTGGTTGGGTGGTCATCCAGGCTTTCCTAGAACGGATTATCAACCCAGACCTTCTCATGTCGTCACTGTTCCTCAACCTAACTTCTACCGCTGTGAATTTAATTCCTCGTCCGAGGAAGAATGTGGAGAATTAAGTGCCAAGGCAATTGAAGATGCTATTTTATTTGAGGGTCCTGATTCTGTAAGCGCAATAATTGGGGAACCTGTGTCACAGCCTTTGGGAGGGGTAGTGCCACCTAGTAACTATTGGCCAATGGTTAGGGAAATATGTGATAAATATGGGGTTTTGCTCGTATTCGATGAAGTTATTACTGGATTTGGGAGATTGGGGACATGGTTTGGCTCTGATTTCGTAAAAACAGTTCCTGATATTATGAGTTTTGCTAAAGGAATCACATCAGGATACTTTCCTGTCGGTGGTACTATTGCCACGAAATCTGTAGCGAATGCTTTTTCTGGTGGCCCAGAACGGACATGGAGCCATGCTTTTACATTTGCGTCACATCCAGGAGGGGCAGCAGCAGCCCTGAAAAATTTGGAAATCATTGAAAACGAGAAACTTATTGAGAATGCGCGTCTCAGGGGGGAACAACTCACAGAAAACCTTAATGAATTAATGGGGCGGCATCCAATAATCGGAGATGTTAGGGGTGTTGGACTTATTCAGGGTATTGAACTTGTTGCAGATCGTTCGACAAAAGAGCATTATCCTAACGAATTAGGCGTGAATAATATGCTCACAGATGAACTAAAAAAACGCGGTATGTGGATCAGGGTTCCTGCCTTCATATTGCCAATTTCTCCTCCATTAACTATTTCTAAAGTGGAAATTGATCATATGTGTTCAATAATTGACGAATCTTTACATGCGGTGGAAGGGAACATACATTTATCTAAATGAAGAAGACGAGTTCATCAAAATCTCACGTCCGAGATAAAGCCAAAGATACCAATAATCGACAATCTTTTTCTTTGATGTATGGTCTTTCTGTAGGGCATGGAATGAAACATTTTGGACAAGGTGCATTACTAGTAATGTCGCCTAGCATAAAAGCTACGTTGGGTTTAAGCGAAGTGGCTTTGGGTGGATTATTTAGTATGCAAACAATAGCTTCTGGTATTGCGAACATCCCGGCTGGAATTCTTTCTGATATTTACAGAAAACGTATCGCTTTAATTTTGTTTAGCTCAATGGTTCTGGTAGCCCTGGGTTATTTAATCCTTGGTATTTCATCTTGGTATTGGATGACGGTATCTGCAGTTACCTTGTTGGGCTTTGGGACTAGTTTATGGCATGCTCCGGCCTTTGGAACACTTGCGGCGAGATACCCCGAACGGAAAGGACTGGCGCTGGCGGCTCACTTATCGGGAGCTCAAGTCGGTAATACAATTAGCCCCATCATTATAGGGTTTTTGTTGGGAGGAACGATTTTAGGGTGGAAATTTGGTGGATGGGATTGGCAATTTATAGCGATGGGACTTTCTATTCCCATGCTAATTACGGGTTTATCCGTTTTAATTTTTTTTAGGTCGGCAGGTGTTGAAGTAAAAGAAAACCCATCGTTTAGTGTATACATTATTGGTGCTAAGGCATTAGTAACAAATTTTCGTATACTAGGTATGGTATTTCTGGGAGCATGCCGTGGAGCAGTTCATACAGCATTTCAAATTTTTTTGGTTTTGCATATGAAAGAAGTGTTGGACTATTCTAATTTCGCGATTGGGCTACACGTTGCCCTGATTACCCTAGCTGGGATTGTATCAACACCGATCATGGGGCTGATATCAGATAAATTTGGAAGAAAACCAGTGATAACTATAGCGATGGGAACTATGTCTATTCTGATTTTTATGTTTATGTTTTTTGATTCAGGTTTACCTATGACAATATTAATTGCCTTGTTGGGTGTGTTTTTTTTCTCTGTAATGCCGATAATTACAGCTGCAACAATGGATCAGGTTCCGGCAGGAATGGAAGGTTCTGGAACTGCGTTAATGTTTGCCGGATTAGCGATTATTGGAGCAATATCTCCTGTTTTTGGAGGATTTCTATACGAACAGTTCCTTTTTAAGGGAGTCATTGTTTACTCAACAGCAATCGCCACACTTGGAACCTTTTTATCAATTATTTTACCAATGAGTAAAAAGATATAATATGCCTAGATTTGACTGATTAAGCACCTCCCCTTATTCAATTTGAATAAGGGGAGGTATATAGGCTCTTCTCATGGTTTTTCTGTCAGGGAGAATAGACAAGAATTGGGCTGAGCCCATGGCACAATTCTTTAGGCAGAAAAAGGATGTGTGTCCGCACAATCCTTCCTATGTTCATATTAAGTGTTTTATTCATTACATTTTAGGCTTCGACTTTTTTGTCGTTTTGATCTATGGTTCTTGTATTTCTTGAACTGAAAGAATTTTTAATATTTAGATGATGGAGTGTGGATTTCAGTCTTGAATCTAAAATTCTTAAACTGGAAATAAGTTTTAATCGTCGATAGCCTGGTATATCCTGTAACTGTAAAGCGTCAAGTTCCCCCGCGATACGTAAAATGGATGATTCAACTAGATCTGGGTCAGCAACTGCTATAGTTTCTGGAGGACGGATAGAAAATACTGTATCGGAGCTATTTGAATTTTTGCTCTCATTTGGATCTCTAGCGTTGATAATATCGTCAACAGACATGTGTTTGTTGGATTTAGCTATTCCTACAATTCGTTCGACGTGAACACTGGATAAACGACCATCAAGAAAAGGTTGAGCTATTTCGCGTTGTCTTTCGTGACTATCGATATCAGCGATACATCTAGCTTCTTTGAAGGTTAATGCTCCAGATACTAATTTTTCTGCAAGATTTGGGTCGAGGGTTTTTATTAAGCTTTCATAATGGTGGATTGTTCCCGGAGTTATTCCAGTGCGTCGTGCGAGTTCTTGTTGTGTTATGTTATTTGCTTCCCTGTATCGGACAAAGGATTTACCTAGTTCCATTGGTGGTATCAGGGCGGAATAATATTGTTCTGCTAGGGAAAGCTCCCATTTCTCTTGATCGGTTAAGGATTCCTTAACTGAACATTCGACCTCTTTAGCGCCGTTGTTCTTTTTTTCTCTGATTATGTGTTCCCCAAGGAGTAACTTATATCCACGAGAGGTTTTTAATACCACAGGTTTTCTTTTAGTTCTTGTTATTCTGTTGCTTCCCGTTCGATTAACCGTTGACGGTCTTCCAACTTGGTAAACGATTTCGTTTAGAGGTATTTTCAAATCTTTTCCTTATAATATTTGGTACAAACTTGTATTAAACAAATATAGTGTGAAACTTATTGTAGATTCCAAACTACGTTTATTATTATCGCTATTCCAAAAATAAGTTTCAAAAACTGTCCTTCATCATGGGAAACACATTCCAAAAGCAAGGAAAATTTGGAATGTGTACGATAAAATAATGGTATCGCCAATAAAAAAAACTTAATAATTCAAGATAGAATGGTGAATAATAAAAAGCTAAATACCGTACCACCGTATGTTCCGTACAGGACATTCCGAACCTTTTTGGAATTTCTTCAGGAAGGTATACCAGATAGGATAGATAGAAGTGTTTGGGTTAATAGGTTTTCTGGAAGTTCTGGAACGCAGCTTGTAACTGCGCTTAAAGCATTGGGATTGATAGATGAAATGAATCGGCCATCTGGTGACCTGGAAAAGTTGGTTTATGCCCGTGGTAGAGACAGGCGAGAGATGATTCGGATGGTTCTAGAGCGCTTCTATGTTCCTATTTTTGCTCTGGATTTAAGAAAAGCTACAAAGAATCAATTCAGAGAAGCTTTTCGAATGTTTGGGACCAAAGAGGGTGTGTTGACTAAATGTGAAGCCTTTTTTATAAGAGCTGCCCAAGACGCGGGCATTGAATTGTCGCAATATATTCTTGCGAGAAGACATGGGTCGGGAAGAACGTCTGGTGCTATTAGTAAACCTAAGAATCCGTCAGATAAACAAAGTTACGTAGCGTTAGAACAAAGTAATGTTCATAATAACTTGTCTTTAATCGAAAGAATTTTAGATAAATACCCTGAGTTTGATCCAAAATGGGACCCGGAAGTTCAAACAAAATGGCTTGACGGTATGACAAAACTATACGAAAGTTTAACATCTTCACCTAATTCGCCTGAGTGAAAGTGAATGGATTTTGGTTAAAGAAAGAGACCGCAACAACTGCCACGGCCTCTTTGCTTTATAGAAACTTTTTTCCTAAAAGTCCATACCACCACCAGGAGGTCCACCTGGCATTGGTGGCGGAGCGGGTTCGTCCTTTTCAGTTATAAGGGCTTCGGTTGTTAGTATCATTCCAGCAACTGATACGGCATTTTCTATTGCCGCCCTCGTTACCTTTGCGGGATCTACTATGCCCATAACAGTCATATCGCCATATTTTTCTTCATAGGCGTCGAATCCATAATTCTTAGCTTTACTTCCTGAAACTTTTTCAAGTATCACTGCACCTTCAAATCCTGAATTTGATGCGATAACCTTAATGGGCTCTAAAAGAGCTTTTCGAAGAATGTCCACACCGGTTTGCTCATCGGAATCACCTGTTTTTAAGGATGATAATTCACTAGAAGTTTTGATTAAAACAGTTCCTCCACCGGGAACTATTCCTTCTTCGACAGCAGACCTAGTAGCTTCGAGAGCATCTTCCATTCTCTGCTTCTTTTCTTTCATTTCAATTTCCGTAGCTGCTCCTACCCTGAGAATAGCCACTCCTCCAGATAGTTTAGCTTGTCTCTCTTGAAGTTTTTCTCTATCGTAATCAGAAGTGGTTTCTTCGATTTGAACAGAAATTTCTCCAAGACGACCTTTAATAGCGTCAGCTGATCCTGATCCCCCAACGAATGTCGTATCATCTTTTTTAATAACAACTTGACTACAGGTTCCTAAATCATCAAGATTCACGGAGTCTAGTTTTCTTCCTACCTCCTCCGAAATAACGGTTCCTCCGGTCAATATGGCTATATCTTCAAGCATCGCTTTTCGCCTATCACCAAAACCTGGAGCTTTTACCGCGCAACAGTTCAAGGTTCCCCTTAGTCTGTTTACTACAAGAGTAGCAAGAGCTTCTCCTTCGATATCTTCTGCTATAACTAAAATATTCTTTTTTGTTTGAAGAACTTTTTCTAGGACAGGAAGAAGGTCTGAAACAGCGGAAATTTTCTGACCGGTAATCAATACATATGGGTTGTCCAAAATAGATTCCTGTCGTTCCGCGTTAGTAACAAAATAAGGCGATAAAAATCCCCTATCTATATTCATTCCCTCAACGAAATCGGTTTCATAACTTAATGATTTAGACTCATCAACAGTTATAACACCATCCTTTCCTACCTTATCCATAACATCTGCTATTAAGGTTCCCATTTCTTCATCGTGTGAAGAAAGTACGGCTACATTAGATATCTGGGCCTTATCTTGGACAGGTGTGGACTGAGCAACAATAGACGTTCTTATGGTATCCATTGCCTTTTCCATCCCTCTTTTGAGAGCCATAGGATCGGCTCCGGCCGCTACGTTCTTAAATCCCTCGCTGATTATAGCCTGGGCAAGTACGGTAGATGTCGTAGTTCCGTCTCCCGCGTCATCATTGGTCTTTTTGGATGCCTCTTTAAGAAGCTGTGCGCCCATGTTGGCAAAACTATCTTCCAAATCTATTTCTTTGGCAATAGTTACACCATCAGAATTAACCTGTGGTGGACCAAACTTTTTGTCGACGATGACATTGCGGCCCTTTGGACCCAAAGTCGCTTTCACTGTATTGGCGAGCGTGTCAACACCTTCCTTGAGGCGTGCCCTTGCGTCCTCACCAAATTTCATTATTTTTGCTGGCATGTTATTTCTCCATTCTCGATTTTCCCGGAATGTGTTGGGTTACGCTAATATAGCTAAAATGTCGCTCTCGCGAACAATAAGATACTCGGTACCGTTTTCAGTGTATTCGGTGCCGGCGTATTTTGAATATATGACGGCATCTCCATTTTTAACCGGCATTTTGATTACCTTCCCTTCATCGGTCGTGCGGCCAGGACCAACTGCGATTACTTTTCCCTGTTGAGGCTTTTCTTTGGCGGTATCAGGTATTATTATCCCACCAGGGCTTGTTGACGATTGGTCATCGGAAGGTTCTACAACCACTCTGTCGCCAAGAGGCTTTAGTTTTAGTGCCACTTTTTGTGACTCCTTCTTTTACGTTTTTAATTTTTTCTAACGCGTAAACATGAACCGTTTACAATTGACGTTCCAAGAACGAAATGTAAATGTCCATCAAGACACTCAGACTTGCGAATCACGTTAATTATCCGAACAATATCTAAGCGCCAACTAACTATTTTAATTTCCTAATCGAAACTGTCAATAACCGATTGGGAAAATATTTTGACATTACCTGTATTTACCATGTAAAACAACCGTAAAGAAAAGTAGTTGTTGATTGGTTTTAAAAGGGGTTACCCAAAATGTTCTTGTGATAGCCTTTACGCGAAATTAGAAGTCGGTTTTGTTTCTATTTTGGGTTGGTCTTAACTGAAAAAAGAGTTTCAGGACGATAATTTCAGCATATAGTGTTGGCCCCCTTTTGTATACGGTTTTATACCTGCATTTATGATTTCAATCATTTCTCGTCCATCGATTAAATTCGCCTGAAACAACAATTTGGCCTCCGACTCTTTTGCTCTATGGAAAGCCAGGGCTAAATCGGTAACATTTATTTCTGATTCTATTTTTAATGACCAACTAACAGCAAGCGATGATGGAGAAATATCTTGCTCATCAATTAACACCAGAGTAAGGAACTTACCTCCTGGTTTAAGTACCCTCTTCACTTCTTCTGGATCGAAAATATCAGTGGATATTATGAAATCAAACATTGAATCGGGGTAGGGTAAGTTATTAGCTTTTGCTTTCGTAAATTCACATAAATGTGAAATGTTTTCTATTTCTGCTAGGTCATTAGCTGCATCTAATGCATCCTGATCGATGTCAATGCCATAAACTTTGCAACCATTCAGTGAAGCCAACCATCGAGCGTTGCCCCCTATGGCACAAGCAATATCAAGTATCAGTGAATCAGTTGTAATTGTTTCATCTTGAAGGGCAATTCGAAAAATGGTTTGATTGGCCCCTAGGTGCATAAATTCCCCGTAGGAAGCATTATCCCATTGTTTTTGTTTTTCAAACCACTTTTGTAATCGCTGTGTTTTGTTAACTGGAAGTTTTTTCATTGTGAGTTATTTAATATAAAGAGGCTGGAGATTAACCGGTAAACACGGTGCCTTTTAATAAATTGGCTTCGTCCGATGCCATAAAAGCGATAATTTTAGCTACATCATCTGGGGAAGTTAAATCGTTAAGTTTATCTTCAAGAGATCCCGAATATTTGCTGGCTAAGTTAATATTATCTTTTGCTTTTTGATGCATTATGTTTACATTTTTTACCTTTAAAGGGGTTTTGACCGAACCAGGTGCAACATCATTAACCCTGATTCCATGCGATTCCAAATACTGTTGCAGCACCAAGGTAAGTCCGTGAACACCACCCTTTGAGGCTCCATAGGCATATGAAGAGCTTCCTCCTTTTACTCCGGCACCTGATGAAGTAAGAATAATGACGCCCTTTTTGTTTTGTATCATTACCGAGGACACGTATTTAGAGACTAAAAATGAACCCCGTAAATTAGTATCNAATACGNTGTCCCAAATNTTTTCGGGGAATTCATCGATTTCTACTCCCTCCCCTTGNAATACCCCCGCCACATGAATCAAAATGTCAATGTCCGTTAACCAATTTGTTGCTGCNTCTACGGCNCCCGAAACAGCAGCTTCGTCTCGAACGTCGACTTGCCAGTANCTGGCATTGCCACCCAACTCATTGATGTCATTTANCGTATTCGCNCCTTCNCNAGCATTTACATCGAATATAGCTACTCTTCGCNCCATAAGCAGATACTCTTAGAGCGGTAGCCCTTCCTATCCCAGTNGCGCCTCCAGTCACAATTATGNATTTTCCTTTTAGGTCGACAGGCATGACTTATTANTTCCTAACCGGATTAATCCCAATCAATGTTGATTCGTTTTGCGACACGTCTTATTCCTTCGGCAGCTAAGGGAATTTTGTCGTCAGGTAAATGTTCAATTAGAACGTGAGCTTTTGGATTTGTTGATTCNANCCNTTTCAAAAGAATTTCATTNTCTAGCAAGCTTTNNGGNGCATCAATGATCGATTCCTCAAAATGTGGCAATAAATCNTCAATAACCGTAAAATCTTTTGCGTGACAACCGAAAATTCTGCNAGGNACTAAGGAATAAAATTCATTTATCAATTTGGTTGTATTATATGCGTGTTCAAGTGAACCTATAAAATTTACGGGATCCATGTTAAGTCCTAATTTTTTTGAACCNACGGCATCTATNAGATCCTTAACTTTTTGCGGAGATGAAACCGGGCAAGCTACNCCACCTTCAATAGCGATCAAAACCCCTTCACTTTCAGCGACANTACAAATCTGTTTCGTACTATCGATTANCCTGTCAAATGTTTCGCTAGAGTAATTTTCTGGNTGTGGCTTCCACGGTTCTGAATGTAAACTGCCAGGTCTTAGATAGGTNTTTTGNCCTTCTAATTTAGATGTGAAGTTAATCATTCTTTTCACGAACTTGATAGTAGATTTTCGATGTTNTTCATCTTTACTGACTAACCCTCCACCATATTGCCCTACAGTTTGTGGCATTTGGAACCCAAACTCCTGATATAGTGACTTGATTCGTATAATATCCCTGTGGTTNATTTCCTGAGGATCGTCAACACGGATTTGAACAGTNTTAAAACCCAAATTNTTGGCATTATNNAGGACTGATGTATTTATTGTTTTCCAATCGCCAGGAACGAGCCCAGCCACACCTAAAAGCATTTTTTCCTCACACAGTNCTATATAGGGTTAAAAGCTACCACAACAATCGAATTAAATGAAAAAGTTATCAATNTGATTTTGTTGAAATACGATTTTATCNGNAAAGGTAGTNAATNGAGGGTTTAAATAAAAATNGATGGATGATCGNCTAATAACTAAATCCNGNCNGTNGGCAAGTAGGAATCGGAATNTCAGGTATTNATTTTCCGTACAATCCCGNACCCTTTCAAGATCATGNTGATGTNTTTGNGAAAGTTGCAGCTANATGACGTCTTTGTATTTTGCCAGTAGCCGTTCTTGGTAAGTTATCTGTTATGTGGATTACATCTGGTATTTTGAACTCAGCTAATATGCCAGCGCAGTGGGNCCGTATAGATTCGGAATCCACAGTTGGTCCGNTCAGTACAACTGCGGCGTGGACGCACTCTCCATATTTTGCATCATTAACCGCAAATGACACNGCTTCTNCNACAGATTCATGTTTCAACAAAGCTGCGTCTACCTCTAAAGGAGAAATCTTTTCGCCNGCNCTGTTTATTAATTCTTTTAACCGGCCGGTTATCGTCAGGTAATTATCNTTATCGATTATTCCTTGATCACCTGTNCTGAACCAATCATTGANAAATGCCTCTTCATTAGCNGNAGGATTATTATTGTATCCTTTCATTACATTTTTCCCTTTAATNACAANTTCACCTTTGTNTCCGGGANCCAAAAAATTTCCGGGNTTATTGGAATCNATTATTGCTATTTCTACNCCTGTTGNAATACCCACAGTACCAGGTTTTCTAGATTGTGGAGGTAAAGGATTAGAGGACATTTGGTGTGATGCTTCAGTCATGCCGTAAGCTTCTAAANCTGGAGCACCGAAACGAGCTTCTAAATTATCCAAAATCGTTGGAGCTAATGCTGCGGAGCATGAACGGATGAATCTGAACGATTCGTGCGGGGCTTTGTCCTCATCGGCCCTCAATAACAAGACCTGATGAATTGTGGGTACTGCAGAATACCAGGTTGCTCCGTGCCTTTTTACATCCGTCCAAAATGTACTGGCAGAAAATTTTTGAGGAATTATCAGTGTTCCACCACTCATTAATGTCGATAAAGAAGCTCCTATTA
>PCAX01000036.1 GCA_002730795.1 Chloroflexota bacterium | reverse complement strand
TATCAAAGATGGCTACATTACCCTTCCGGACAAGCCAGGGCTCGGAATTGATTTGGATTACGATTTTATATTAGGTCACCCTGATCCAGATTGGGTAAAAGTTAACTCGTAAACTGAAAAATTTTGTTTTCATTGTACAGATACAGTAAAGACAAACTTATTACACAGCGTAATCGATGTTTGATTTGAGAATTGCATTAATTAGTACTGGTACCTCCTTATTCTGGATTTCTCTGTACCTGTATTCTCCAGTGTTATCAATACACGCGAAGTCACTAGGCGGTACCCTTCCAATGATAGGTTTAATAGTGGCGTCCTACGCGTTTGGACAAATTATCTTTCGAATTCCAATCGGAATTTATGCAGATAAATTTGGGCGGAAGCCATTTGTCGTATCATCCCTAGTATTAAGCTCATTAGGAGGAATATGGTTAGGATTTTCTACAGATCCTTGGTCTATGTTTGCTGCTAGGACCATAACAGGTATCGCAGCGGCTGGTTGGGTTGCTATTAGCGTAATGTATGCCTCTTTTTTTCGTGAAGATAATTCCACAAAAACAATGGCCAAGGTAATGAGCATAAACTCGGTTTCGATTTTAGGTGCTACATCTGTTGGAGGATTGATGGCTGACTTTATGGGAACTAGTTCAACATTTTTTGCAGCGGGTATCCTGGCCGCAATAGGTGCATTCATTGTCGCCTTAATTTCCGAGCCCGAATATGGAAAAAGAAATCACAGATTTAAACAATCATTAAATACCATAAAATCACCATCATTGATAAAAGTGTCGTTAGTAGCGATAACATTACAGTTCGTCACTTTTGGTGTCACTTTTGGCTTTTTACCGATCTTTGCCGAAAATTTAGGTGCATCAAAATCAGACTTGGGATTTATGACCACAGCTGGGTTAACAACTGCGCTTATTTTTACTGTTATTTGCCCGTGGATAACCAAAAAGATAGGACTGAAAAACGCTCTTTACATTGCATCAATATTTTCAATTATTTCCCTTGCTTCAATACCTTTCGTTGAATCTCACTACTTGTTGATACCGATCCAAAGCTTAAACGGCGTGGGCAGAGGTTTAATGAACACAATTTTGATAAGCCTAGCTATAAGAGCGGCATCTCCGGATTTAAGAGCTACGGCTATGGGAACTTATCAGGCGATATACGCATTGGGTATGATGTTAGGACCATCAATTTCTGGGATAATTGCATCAATATATGGAATTCCAATAGTATTCTGGTTTGGTGTGTTGGTAACCATTCTTGGTCTAGTGGTCATTTCCAGTTTAAAAGTACAAAAAGATCAACGTCATTAGGCGTAAAACAAGAGGAGATCAAAAATGCAAGATTACAATAAACTTTCAGAAATATCCCATGAATGGAGAAATTGGTACTATGATGGAGAACCCAAGCTCCCAATTGTAGCTGAACCAGTTAATGATGCTTTCGAACTAATCAACGCGACTTTATTTGGACATATTTATCAAAGGGATTCCCTACCCGGTAAAATAAGATCGATATGTACGATAGCTGCATTAGTAGCGCTAGACAAACCCAATCAATTACCTGGGCATATCACAGGAGCTCTCAACTATGGGTGGGAAAAAATTCAAATCATTGAAATCATCACCCAAATGTTATTTTACGGAGGATACCCAGCTTCAGTTAATGCGCTCAACGCTGCTGAAAAAACTTTTCAAGAATATGACAAAAAGCATCCATGTAACAAAACAAAAACCAATTAAACAATTTTATGTACCCTTAGAATTGATAACACAAAAACGTGATTGGAGCTTCATATGAAACAAGATGGGATGCGGAGTGAATCAGATTCGATGGGAAAATTGGAGGTGCCCCATGCCGCGTATTATGGTGGTAATACTCGAAGAGCCGAGCTAAATTTCCCAATTAGCGATCTCAGATTTGGCCGCTCATTCATAAAAGCGATAGGTCAAATAAAACAAGCTTCCGCCAAGGTTAATAAAGAACTGAATACTCTCGACCCACACATCGCCGACATCATTATTGACGCGGCCGAAAGAGTGATGAATGGGGAGTTCGACCAGGAATTCGTGGTAGACATATTCCAAACCGGATCGGGAACCTCTACAAATATGAACGCTAACGAAGTGATCGCCAACGTAGGAATAGAATCTTTGGGCGGAATATTAGGTTCGAAGAACCCTATACACCCTAATGATCATGTCAACAAGGGCCAATCGTCGAACGACGTGATACCAACCACGATCCACCTCGCTGCAGCCGGTGCAATTAAAAACGACCTTATACCCGCCATGGAACAGTTGGAACAATCATTCCAAGAAAAATCCAAAGAATTCTGGGAAATAGTAAAAACTGGGCGTACGCACCTGCAAGATGCTACTCCTATACGGCTAGGGCAAGAGTTTCTTGGGTACAAAGGGCAGATGACTAATGGTATTGAACGAGCAAAAAAAGCTCTTGATGAATTATGCGTATTACCACTTGGGGGGACGGCAGTTGGGACCGGGATTGGAATGCATCCGAAATTTGCTTTTAAGGTCATCGAACAATTAAAAAATATGACAGGTTTAAATCTTTCGGAAACGAAGAATCATTTTCAAGCTCAGAGCACCGTAGACAATTGTGTCGCCGCTTCCGGAGAAATCAAGACAATTGCAGTTAGCTTGATGAAAATAGCAAATGATATTAGATGGCTTGGATCCGGACCTCGTGCAGGTTTGGGAGAAATAAGCATCCCAGAGGTCCAACCAGGATCATCAATTATGCCAGGTAAAGTAAACCCCGTTATAGCTGAATCGGTGACGATGGTTTGTGCCCAAATTATTGGCAACGACAATACGATCACGATTGCTGGGCAATCGGGAAATTTCGAACTTAACGTTATGATGCCGGTTACAGCTTACAATCTCTTGCAATCAATAGATTTATTGAGCAAGTCTTGCAGCAATTTTTCTACCCAATGCGTTGATGGATTAAAAGAAACCGAAAAAGGACCAAATATGGTGTTAGAAGGTTTGGCAATATGCACCGCCCTAGTTCCCATAATAGGTTACGATAAGGCAGCTGATATTGCCCACGAAGCCGCCAAAACTGGGGAAACCATAAAACAAGTCGCATCACGAAGAACTGATATTGATAAAATCGAACTGGATAGAATACTTGACCCTATTAAAATGACTGAATCAGATTAAATTAAAACGGAGGAAATCTTTTTGGATATCGAGAAAAAACTTATCGAACTCAATATAACCCTGCCCAACACCCCTAAACCAATTGCTAATTATGTACCAAGTAAAAAATCTGGAAATTTAATTTTCCTATCCGGACAAGGCCCCAGAACACCTGATGGAGACTTTATATCAGGAAAAGTTGGTGTTGATATAAGTGTTGATGAAGCTTACGACGCTGCCCGTATGGTCGGAATTCAATTATTGTCAGCATTAAAATCTGAAATAACAGACCTGAACAACGTAAAACAAATTATTAAACTCCTAGGTATGGTTAACGCAATCGACAGTTTTAAAGACCATCCAAATGTAATTAACGGATGTTCTGATTTGTTGGTCGAAGTTTTCGGAGAAAAGGGAAAACACGCTAGGTCCGCGGTAGGCGTTGCAAGTTTGCCCAATCAGATACCTGTTGAAATTGAAATGATTGTTGAAGTTGAATAAGGGTTCTTTTAAAACCTTATGTTCGATAAACAACATTTTCACATTAAATCTAAAATCCAATAATCTCACAAATACTTCAAGTTTCCATTTCAATTCGATGGGGATTTATTTGGGACTTAATGAATTATTGGTCCGACCACTTTCAACATTTCACATAGGTTTATTAATTGGATAAATCAGCAAAAAGTACACTGAAATCGCTGATATGGACGGTCTATTTTCCTTCATTTCTCTTAGCTATTGGCCAAGGTATAATGATTCCGGTTCTCCCTCTTCATGCACGTGAAACAATGGGAGCTAATGAACTCATGATAGGAATGGTGGTCGCAGCCAGGCATCTTGGAACAATGGGTTTTGATATCCCCGCAGGGGTTCTTATATCTATGTTTGGACTAAGAAAAACCATGATTTCTGGTATAGTGCTTTTCGCAATAGCTGCAATAGGCACAGCACTAAGCCCCAATTTGTTTCTACTTATTATGTGCAGGTTACTAGCAGGGGTTAGCTACTCTTTTTGGAGTATTTCAAGACACTCTTATATAGCTATTAACGTACCCTATTCGATCAGGGGAAGATCCTTATCTTTTTTTGGTGGAGTTTTCAGAATAGGAACTATAATAGGTCCGTTATTAGGCGGTGTTTTAGCAGAATACGTGAATATTCGTACTCCATTTTTTGCCCAGGCCGTACTAGCAATTATTACCCTAATAGTTGTATTGATTACTAGCAGAACAATATCCGACGAAAATATCAAACATGAAGAAAACAGTTCAGTAAACAACCTTAGAAGTACCTTTTTATTGCATAAAAGGGATTTTGCCAGCATAGGTCTTATGGCAGTGGCGTTACAATTCGTAAGGTCTGCGAGAGAATTTATTATTCCCGTTTTGGGTGATGATATGGGTTTGAGAAAAGATGAGATAGGATTTATAACAACCTTATCGTTTTCAATAGATGCAATGATGTTCCCAATCGCTGGAATTGTAATGGACAAGTACGGGAGAAAATGGTCGGGAATACCCGCATTCTTTCTAATGGGACTGTCAATGATGATAGTCCCATTTACGTCGACCTATTATATGTTAACCATCGTCGGACTACTCGCTGGTATGGGGAACGGTGTATCTAGTGGTTTGGTATTAACAATAGGATCAGATTTAGCTCCGAAAAAGGGACCTAGCAAATTTCTGGGATTTTGGCGATTTATTACAGATTCTGGACATGCCGTCGCCCCAATGGGTTTAGGATGGGTCGCCGCATCATATACTCTGGGATTAGCTTCCCTACTATTTTCAAGTATCGCAGGATTAGGAATAATTATGCTTTTACTTTTTGTTAAAGAACCATCAGAAAAATAGTTTGATGAGATTAAGATTAATGTTAATCGAAAATTACATATTAGAATTCAACAACTTAATAAGACCCCTTAGACAAACAGAATCAGCTTCTGGATCCCTTCCATCAACCCAATCTTTGTGCTCTGCGGACATTCCTTCTACTGCCCCATGTTCTACAGTTGTTTTTACCCATCTGTAAGCTTCTTCAATTGTGGGTAGAAGATTTTTACCGGTTTTTATCGAAAGATCAGCAACTAAACCATATCCTCCCCAATTAGAACAACTCGATATTATTAGTTCAGTTGTAGTAGTAACACAAGGATTGTCAGGCAGGTTTTTGAAACCTGGTATTACAGTTTTTAAGTTGCCCATACCAATCTCATTTCCCCCATCACCAATACCTATCGATCGAGGGTGTTGATCAAATAGGTGATCTATCTTTGCATTATAAGGAGAAATATCAACACCTTTCCAGTTTCTATATGTACCATCCCCAACAAGACCAGCTCTTTCAATCGAAATGAGCGCCCCAACATTTCTCTCGGACAACAAATTCTTGGCAAACTCGGCAGATTCACGATGATTAGTGATAGGAAACTCTATTACTTCCGTTTCGTCTGAAATAGCTTTCACTATCTCGTAAGAATATTTATCCGTTACCAAAGAAGTTGAAAATCCAAGTGTTTTTAGGGCATTTGACATAGCCACAGCACCTGGAGGACCGTCAGTTTCAGAAGCATTAGCGTCGATGATATAAAAACCCGTAATTATCATTATTTCACCCTGGGTTTTTAGCAACAAATTTGATGAAGAATCAATGTAATTTTTCTTCATATGGGGACTGAGGGCAGTCATCCCTCGAAAATCATCTTGAAGAACAATCGATTCTATAATTTTAGAAATTTCTTTTTTAGGGGCGTCCATTAAAATGCCGCCATATCTTCATCTTGTATGTCCGTTACAAACATATGTCCAGGATCATGAGTATACATAATATTTGGTTTACTATTTAGCGCTACAGCCTGCGGAGTCACTCCACAGGCCCAAAATACAGGTACATCATCAGGATTTAAGGGAATATACGGGTCACCATAATCGGGGTTCGATAAATCAGATATACCAATTTTACCAGGGTCCCCAACATGTACCGGGGCACCATGCACTGATGGGAAACGTGACGTCGATTGTACACATCGTACGACCTTATCAGATGGGATCCACCTTTGGGTAACAACCAAAGGTCCTGAAAATTTGCCTGAAGGAACTGTATCAATATCAGTAATAAACATTGGTACATTTTTGCCTTCTGAGTAATATGGCAGTTTGATCCCATTTCGAATTAATGCGTGTTCGAAAGTAAAGCTACAGCCCAGAAGAAAAGTTACTAAATTTTGATTCCAGTATTGCGTTAAATCGCTCTCATTGGCTACTATTTCTCCATCACGATAAATAAGGTATTTTGGAACATCTGTACGGATATCTGACCCTGGAGCCGATAATTCAGCTTCATGTTTACCATCGTCCATAACTTCAATTACTGGACATGGTTTAGGGTTTCTTTGGCAAAAGATCAAAAAATCTAGAGCGTCAGATTTGTCCAATATCACCACATTGGTCTGAATATAATCTGGAGCCTGTCCTGCCGTAGGCCCAGAAAAACCTTGTTTCCTACATGCCATCCTAACGTCCATCCCAGTTTTATACAATTTCAATCTAATCTCCAAAATAGTTGTTGTTTCTGATAATCAAAATAAACCATATAATTGAAATTCTCATTCTATTCACATATATCAAATCTTCAGGAAGATAACACAATGAAAATAACTAGAATTGATCAATTTTCACCCCGTCCCCGTACAAGACTTATAAGAATAGTAACGGATTCAAATATTGATGGCTGGGCAGAGAGCACACTTGAGGGTAAGCCCAAATCAGTACCAGCCACTATAGAAGAATATTCACAATATTTGATAGGGAAAAATCCATTGGATATTGAAAAACACTGGCAACAAATGTACAGGTCTTCATTCTTCCGTGGAGGAGCTCACAATATGAGCGCGATAGCCGCGATAGATGCAGCCTTGTGGGACATCTCGGGCAAATATTACGGAATACCAAGTTATAAATTAATGGGAGGAAACGTTAGAGACAGAATAAGGGTTTACGGGCATTGGGGATTAAAAGATTTGTCTGATGAGTCAAAAATTGAATCCAAAAAACGGCTAGAAAAATTATCCAAGTTAGGATATACAGCTTATAAATCTGGTCCATCCGGATTTTGGAGAGCCCATGAACCACCTTCCAGAATCGATAAATTCGTGGAAACCGCCTACACCATGAGGGATTGGGTCGGACCGGACATAGAACTATCTTTCGATTTCCACGGAAAGATGACACCAGGGCTGGCCATAGAATTATGTAATGAAATAAAGGGCATGAGACCGATGTTTGTCGAAGAGCCTGTACCGCAAGAAAATGCAGATGCCCTGAAACTTGTGTCTGATCATGTTCCTTTCCCCATAGCTACAGGAGAACGGTTGCTTAGTAGATGGGAATTTCGCAATGTTATAGAGAAGCAAGCTGCCTCTCTGCTGCAACCTGATGTAGCCCACTGTGGCGGACCATCGGAACTGAGAAAAATAGCAAGCTTTGCGGAAATTTATTATCAACACATAATGCCTCATTGCGCTATTGGTCCGATTGCCCTAGCCGCCTGTATGATGGTGGATGCGGTAACTCCAAATTTCCTGATTCAAGAGCAGGTCGATCAATCACTAGGAAACGGGCTATTAAAACAAGACTGGAAAATCAAAGACGGACATATAGAACTATGGGAAACGCCTGGGCTAGGATTCGAAGTTGAAGAAAAAGAAGTAGAAGCCACGTATGAAGGATTCGAATACGGATACCACGGGGAACTAGGAGGTGAAACCTATTACGAAAATGACAATTCAGTAGCAGACTGGTAGAACTTAATTAAGTGTCGCCCCTCCATTAACGTTGATAGCTTGACCCGTGATTTCACTTGAGTCATCCGACGCCAAAAACGCTACCGATTTACCTATATCCTCAGGAGTTTGGGGTCTACCAAGTGACATTGTAGCTTTGGATAGTTGAATAAATATTTCTTCAGTAGACATGTCCCGATAATCGCTGTTATTCGTCTTATGGTTTATCGCTATGGCTTCCCACATTGGCGTCCATAACCTGCCAGGGCAAACAGCATTAACATTGATATTATGTTGCCCCAATTCTATAGATAAGAGGTGCATAAACTGTATAACCGCCGCTTTGGAAACCATATAAGGTTGTTGAACTGTCCCGCGGCCTTTTTCCGCAACACCCCTAGGTTTCCGACCTCCATGCGACGCTATTATGACAATTTTGCCGGATTTACGAGATATCATGTGACCTTTAACCTCTTCCACAGTGTTTGATACTCCTCGTACATTGACCTCCCAAGTAACGTCCCAATCTTCATCGACAGAATCAATACGTTTATTAAAGCCCTGAGCACCAATCACTCCCGCATTCGGCACACATATATCAATTTTCCCGTACTTTTCAATAGTTTCATTTACGAAGGTACTTATAGAAGATTTATCGGTTACATCTACAGCACCAGTTATCATGTCACCACCTATGGATTGAACGTATGTTTCCAAGTCAAGTAAATCTTTTTGTGCAATGTCTGAAACAGCTATTTTTGCCCCTCGTCTAGAAAGCACCTCTGCAATACCTCGCCCTATACCACGGCCTGCGCCTGTTATAAATGCTACAGATCCGTTCAAGTCAGTCGTCGTTGTCATAAAATTGCTCCAAAAAATAAACAAATATGTTTTACGGTGAATATAACATGATTATACGTAAATGAAGCAATTACAATTGAATCAATAAACCAAAATTTTATAAATTAGGATCAGTAATTTGCCAGAGTATGTGACAGACAACACTACCTTAGAATCTTTAGTTTCACTTGCAAAAAGAAGGGGATTTATATTTCAAAGTTCCGAAATATATGGAGGGTTGGGCAGTGTTTGGGACTATGGACCGGTTGGGGTTGAACTAAAACGAAATATAAAAGAACTATGGTGGAAATCCTTCGTACGCGATAGAGAAGATATAGTGGGTATGGACGCTTCGATCCTGATGCACCCCTCAGTGTGGGAAGCATCTGGTCATCTCGATAATTTTTCCGACCCATTAGTACAATGTGGATCATGTGATCGAAGATTCAGGGAAACCAATGTAAAAGATAAAACATGTCCGGAATGCGGTGGAACTTTAGGCGATTCCCGTCAATTTAATTTAATGTTTAAAACATTTATGGGACCTCTTGAAAACACATCATCGGTTGTTTACATGCGCCCAGAAACTGCTCAAGCCATGTTCGTTAACTTTGATAATGTACAAACCACGTCAAGAAAAAAAATACCATTTGGGATAGCTCAAATTGGTAAATCATTTAGAAACGAAATAACACCTGGAAATTTTACTTATAGAACCAGAGAATTTGAACAAATGGAAATGGAATTCTTTTGTGAACCGGAAACCGACGAAAAATGGTACAAATATTGGACCGAGTTCTCAAGAAATTGGTTTACTTCGCACGGAATAAGAGAATCAAAAATTAGAATAAGAAAACACACGAAGAAAGAATTACCCCACTATTCTAAAGCATCATCAGATATAGAATTCAATTTTCCATGGGGATGGGGAGAACTTGAAACAATATCAAATCGATCAGATTTCGATTTGATATCCCACTCGAAAAAGAGCGGACGTGACCTATCATATTTTGACCCTGACAAAAATAAACGCTATACGCCTTACGTAGTTGAGCCCGCTATGGGTGCTGATAGATCGGCGTTGGCGTTTTTGTCTGACGCATATGACGAAGAAGGTACTGGAAAACAAAAGCGCACTGTTTTACGATTTCATCCGGATATCGCTCCCTTTCAGGTAGCGGTACTTCCCCTTTCCAGAAATGATTCTCTCGTCCCTACAGCAAGGTCTATATACAAATCATTGATTACCAAATTTAATACACAATACGACGATTCCCAAAGCATCGGCCGTAGATATAGACGCCAAGATGAAATAGGCACACCGTTATGTGTCACCATAGATTTCGACACGATCCAAAAAGACAACTCTGTAACCATTAGAGACAGGGATGATATGGGCCAAATACGAGTTGATAAAGAAAAAATAGTTGAAGCAATCAACGATCGTATTACGAGGTTAAAAAAATCATATAACCCGAAGTAATAATGTTTCGTAACATCTTGAACTATACAGCCATTGGTTTTTTACTTTTTTGTTCCACCACCTGTTATTACAATAAAAACTTAGGTGAACAACCTTTACCACATCAAATAGAGCCATCACCATCCGTTATCAAGGGTCAAACTATTCAAGGGGATTATTATGACAGTAATGATTTCCAAAACAAACCCATGGTATTAAACTTCTGGTTTCCTTCATGTCCNCCGTGCACGATGGAACTAAAAACAATCGAGAAAATATATCGCGCACATAATAATTCCATAGAAGTTATAGGAATAATGCTCTTAGGTTTAGACACTCAAGAAGACGGTAAGCAATTTTTAGAAAAAAATAAAATCACTTTCCCTACTATTCCAGACACACATGGAATAATAAACACCTTCGAAGTTACGTCATTTCCAACAACAATCTTCCTTGATAGTAATCATCACGTAAAAGACTCTTGGGTAGGCATAATTGATGAAAACACGCTAGAAGAAAAAATCTTGAACTTCAAATAGAGACACTGTTATGTTAACAGAAACAAGTGAATACGTTATGGTAATCGCCCGTTGGGGCCACATATTAGGTGCAAGTACCTGGTTGGGCATTAGNCTAACTTATGCTGTGGTTATCGCTCCNCTAAGATTATCTCTTCAATCCCATGAAGAACTATTTAAAACCATAAATATACGTTATAAAGAAATTGTGGATTTATCCGTCATANTCATTTTTATATCTGGTTTAATAATGACTTTTGATAGACTCACCGGTTTACCTCCACCGNCAACATGGACAATCCTCCTCGGTTCAAAGGTGATATTAGCAATATTAATGGTGTATCTCATTTGGAATGCCAGGCGAAATAGANCATTAAAATCATCCAATTTTNTAATGAATCGCCTNGGAAGGATTTTTGGTTACAATGCCACAATAATTTTAGGTGTCGTGATTTTTTTANTGGCCTCATGGATGAGAACAGTTTTAGAGATTGNCCTTTAACTTTCTCAGACGACTATACGGTAGTTTCTTTGACAGGTCCATCATCGATAAACCTATTTGAGGNTGCTTAAGTCTTGGGGCAATCTCAGCCATAGGAACCATCACAAATGGTCGCAAATGCATCTGATCATGTGGGATTGTCAAACTATTTGAATCGATCACCATATCACCGTAAATCAGTATATCGATATCGATTTTACGGGGTTTTTTGAGTCCTTTNTCACTTCTGCCCAATTCTATTTCTATTTCAGTTAAACGCTTCCATAAATCTATTGGATTAANNTCAGTTTCAATTCGCAATACCATATTGAGATAATCGCCATGGTTATTATCAACCATCCAAGGCTCAGAAACATAAAGGGAACTGCGACCAGTAATATTACAAATACACGATATTTTTTCAATGGCCTTGGCCAAATGGAATTCTCTTTTTCCTTGATTCGAACCGAGACCAATATATGCACAATGTGACTCTTTTTTTATCATGTNATTATCGAACTAGANCGTCTGACATTTTACATACTCGCGCCATTATTTTTACATCATGAACTCTTACGATATCTACTCCTTGGGTTATGGCGTAACAAACCGATGCAGCAGTACCTTCAATCCTTTCTTCAACCGGCGANTCTATTACTGAAGAAATGAATGATTTCCTAGATGTACCTACGAGTACAGGAAATCCCAAATCGTTCTTTAGTTTTGATATGTTGCGTAATAGTTCAATAGATTCCGCTGCATTCTTACCAAAACCAATACCAGGATCTACTATAATTTTGTCTTCATTGACACCGTGGGCAACAGCCTTTTCAATCGCCTTGTTTAAATCAAATATTACAGAATTCACTACATCATTTTGAGATTTAGTCTGTGTATGACTGATGATCAAATAGGTACCGTGATTTACAGCAACTTCAGCCATATTGGGATCCGATAACATTGAAACATCATTAATGATAGAAGCACCCAACTCACACGCTTTGTTAGCNACGTTGGCCTTCATCGTATCAATTGATACTGGTATTTCGAAATTATCGACGGCTATTTTTATCGCAGANGATATCCTANCAATTTCATCAGTATCAGATATAGGCCTACTATCNGGATACAACGAGCGTGGACGCGTGGATTCACCTCCTACATCTATAACNTCAGCCCCATCTTCNACGAAAGATTCCAGTTTGTTGAAAATTANTTTATTGATGTCNCCCGACTCAGTTAAGATCCCATCTCCCGAAAAAGAATCAGGNGTAACATTCAAAATNGCCATCACGTGAGTTTTATTACCAAAAAACATCAGTTTTTCCAAAAATAACGCGTATATAACTTACTCTGCATAATTTACGGTGAGACACTATAAAATATACATCTTTTTATTTGTTTTGTTGAAAATTTGTTTAGAATGCTGCAAAAACGGGCGGCATTTTAAAAGAATATTATACGTGGATAAAAAAATGACAACTAGACATTATGGAATATTCAAACATGGCTGATGATGACGTAAAAAAAACTTTAGACGAACTGAAATCTAAACGTAAGGATGCTTTGTTAGGCGGTGGATTAAAAAAAATTGAATCTCAACACCAAAAAAACAAGCTTACCGCAAGGGAACGTCTACAAAAACTGTTCGATAGTAATACTTTCAACGAAATTGATCAATTTGCAGTTCACCAATCGAATGACTTAGGCCTAGACAAACAGAAGTTTTTAGGGGATTCAGTTGTAACTGGTTTCGGTCTGATCGACGGGCGTAAGGTGTTTGCATACGCTCAGGATTTCACTGTTCTTGGTGGATCCTTATCATATGTTGCATCAAAAAAAATATGTAAAATCATGGACCAAGCTTCAAAAATCGGTTGCCCGATAATAGGTATAAATGATTCCGGTGGGGCGAGAATACAGGAAGGGATAGATTCTTTGGCGGGTTATGCTGAGATTTTCAAGCGAAACACCCTTCTTTCTGGAGTAGTTCCTCAGATTAGTATAATTGCTGGACCAGCAGCCGGTGGAGCAGTATATTCCCCCGCGATCACTGACTTTATTTTTATGGTTGACGGTATAGGGCAAATGTACATAACCGGACCTGACGTAGTAAAAGCGGTTACCGGAGAAAATATTTCTCACGAAGAACTTGGAGGATCAACTACACATTCAGTAAAAAGTGGAGTTGCCCATTTCCGTTCACCTTCTGAAAACGAGTGTTACAGTAAAGTCCGTACCCTTCTTTCTTATTTACCTTCCAATAATTCTGAAAATCCACCCAATGTCAAAATGACGGACACTACAAAATTGGATGACACAATCAGAAACATTATTCCGCCAAATAGTAATCAACCATACGATGTATTAGACGTTATCAATAAAATTACTGACCAAAATAGTTTTTTCGAAATACACAGTGAATTCGCCAAAAATATCGTCGTCGGATTAGGTAGATTGGACGGTTACGCTGTAGGAATTGTGGCAAATCAACCCGCTCAAATGGCAGGAATGCTCGATATAGACGCTTCAGATAAAGCGTCTAGGTTTGTGAGGTTTTGTGATGCTTTTAACATACCATTAGTCACTCTAGTAGACGTTCCGGGTTTTATGCCAGGATTACATCAAGAATTTGGAGGGATAATCAGACATGGAGCTAAATTACTTTACGCGTACGCGGAAGCAACTGTCCCAAAGCTTTCTGTGATATTAAGGAAAGCTTATGGTGGTGCATTTATCGTAATGAGCTCTAAAGGATTAAGATCTGATGTCAATTTGGCTTGGCCTACTGCTGAAATAGCCGTAATGGGCCCCGAAGGTGCCGTTAATGTCGTATCCCGCCGTGAAATATCAAAACACGAAAACCCCGAGGTAAAACGCGCTGAGCTTGTAAGCGAATATAGGACAAAATTCTCGAACCCGTATGTTGCCGCCGGTCGAGGTTATATTGATGATGTAATAGACCCAGCCGAAACCAAAATAAAACTATCTACCAATTTGAAAATGTTGCAAACCAAAATAGACAGTATTCCTCCGAAAAAACATGGAAACATCCCACTCTAAAAAAAATAAGTCCGACAAAGAAAATTATAAGAACATCGTAGAAGAAGAAGCGTTCGTAAACTCTATGGCAACGATGGCACGGGAAGTCTGGAAGTTTCATGACCGTTTTGGACTAGGCTCAGGTAGACACAGACATTTAGAAGCAACGGAAATTCTCACAAAGAGAAAAAATATTCTGGACGAAGAGTTAAACGAGATGGAAATCGAGATCACATCCAATAAACAGTATGAAACATTATTGGAATTAGCTGATGTTTTGTTTGTGGTTATGGGACACGTCGAATCAACGGGAAAAGCAGGAATCGACGCGGTAGAATCCGTAACAAAAAAAAATTCTCAAAAGACTATCGAAAAATATACAATCAGGAAAGATACCGGAAAACTTTTGCCTGTAGTTGGAAAACCCCATAAGTGGAAATAACTAAAAGAATTACAAAACCGATTAAGGATCGTGATGATTAAAAAAGAAACTATTTCGAATGCTAAAGAACATTTCGGCAAAATATTACAGCAACAAGCCAACAGAATTGAACGCATTAAAAATGAATCTGATTTCATCGCCTACAAATCGTTGGATGAGTTAACTATCGGTATCATCGGCGGTGATGGAATAGGGCCCGCTATTACTCAAGTGGGTTATCAGGTTTTGAAAAATCTATTACATGAAGAAATTAGTTCTGGCCGAATAAAATTCAAAATTATTGAAGGTCTCACTATAGAAAATCGGGCTAAACATCTACAGGCAATTCCTGATGCAGTCCTTGAGCAAATAAAGCAATGCCACGTGACATTAAAGGGTCCAACGACTACGCCCGAAAAAGGAGATTCTTGGCCTAATATAGAATCGGCCAACGTCGCTTTGAGAAAGTCTCTTGATCTTTTCGCTAATGTACGACCAGTCCGAATACCCTCAGAAAAAATAGACTGGACTTTCTTTAGGGAAAACACTGAAGATTTGTACGCTTTAGGTTCTCAAGGTATTGATATTAACGATGATTTCTCCATTGATTTTAGATTGATATCTTCTCCGGGATCTCGGCGAATTATAAAAGCTGCATTTGAACACGCGAAACGTACAAATAAAACAAGAGTAACTGTGGTTACAAAGGCAAACATTGTTAAATCTGGAGATGGAAGGTTTTTACAGGTAGCTGAAACCGTGGCGAAAAATTACCCAGGAATTACCATGGATGGTTGGTACATTGATATTATGACTGCCAAACTACTGGATAAATCAAGGCGTTCAGATTTTCAAGTTTTGGTAATGCCAAACCTCTATGGCGATATATTGACAGATGAAGCCGCAGAAATACAGGGAGGGGTGGGAACTGCCGGTTCTGCAAACATCGGAACAAAATACGCTATGTTTGAAGCAATTCATGGATCAGCTCCAAGAATGGTAAAAGAGAAACGAGACCAATACGCCGATCCGTCTTCAGTTTTAAAAGCGGCAGGTCTTATGTTGTCACATTTAGGTTACACCGATTTGGGTACCAAAGTTGATATGGCTTTAGAAATTTGCGGACAGTACGAGCGAAAATTCGAAATCACTGGCCGTGATACGGGTGTCACAGGCAAAGAATATGGAGACTATGTACTTGAAACGATTGTTGCCAAAGACATAGAGGATAAATGGAACGCATACGTTGATATCTAAAGTAAGTTCCGTAATGAGAAGTTAATTTAGTAAAGTTTAAGTTTATTGATAAGGATACACAGGTGAAGTTCAAAGTTTCAATTATCGGAGCAGGAAATGT
>PCAX01000035.1 GCA_002730795.1 Chloroflexota bacterium | reverse complement strand
CTAACCTTTTAGGAGGTAGCCGTCCACGGTAGGATCAGCGACTGGTGCTAAGTCGTAACAAGGTAGCCGTATCGGAAGGTGCGGCTGGATCACCTCCTTTCTAAGGATGTAAATTTGACGGAATTTCTGTCAAAAGAACTTACCTAAATGGAAAAGGCGATTGATAAAACTCTATGTGAGGCTTGAAGCGAGATTCTCGTGTATTTACGTGAAAATGTTTAAACATGTAGAAGGGGCTCGCCTCGGGTACGGTTTATCGATAATGGTCGCTTTATAACGGCAAAAAAAACTTCGAAACAAAGGTTTTTTCTATTCACTGTTCAGTTGTCCTAAAAGGGCTTTTTTATCCGTGAGATTCTAGTAGATATATAATTGAGACCAGGGCGGTTTATATATTAATTAGTTTAACCTGCCGGCACCGCCCTAGGGGGCCCGTAGCTCAGCTGGTTAGAGCGCTACTCTGATAAAGTAGAGGTCCTGTGTTCGAGTCACAGCGGGCCCACCATAGAGGGATCAAACTAGAGAACTTACCCTGTATTTTTGACTATTAGAAACATTAGATAATAAGTCTCAAATGGGAGAATTTCGAACAATAAAAAAGATTTTGGCAACCTACTTACATATACTCTGATACACAAGGTAATTTATTTATAACAGACTCATGTAGCCAAAGAGTTCAAATATATAAAAAATCTCAAAAAAATAAATAGGGTATTATGAAAAAGATTTTTTTATTATTATTATTCCTTCCCAGTTTAGCTTGTTCATCTAATTTAGTTTTTCAATCACCTCCGCCTGAAGGGTATAAGACTATCGTTAATGATGAAATAGGATATGAATTTTCGGTTCCAAAAAGATTATTAGTCATACCACAAAGTCTTGTTCATAAAGAGACTAATAAAACAATAAATGCAGTTGAAATAAAGGAAGAAGGCCCAGAAGAACTATATTTTTCAGATGGTGCTATTAGAATTTTTTCGGCACAGTATCTTTTTGATCATTTGGATCTAGCATCAAATAAAAATAATAATTTAATTGATTTGGTTATAAAACAAATTGATAAAAATGATAAAGAAATTTCTAATCACAACATATTAACATCTTATAAAAACTCCGAATATATTAATCAAGAATCAAAAAAAATTGGGTTCTTTAGACATAAATTTGTAACTGAGACTGTGGAATCTAATGTAATGTACAGCGATGTTTTTAGTGTTTATTATATATTCCATCCATCTGAAAGAGATTCATTTTATGTCAGATGTGCAGTTCAAACCTACTCTGTTGAAAGTAAACCTGTTGAAAAACATTCGGATCAAATTCTGGATGAATGTAAAAAGATCATTCAATCATCTAAACCTTTATAGTAATAATGCAAATTTTTCGTTATGTCATACTGTCAACTAAAAACGATTTTCAATTTGTTATCGGTTTGGCCCTAGCGTGTTTCTTATTAATTTTTACTATTTCGACAGGATATTTGTATCTTAAATCGCTTGAAATAATCGGGATGGAAGATGTTGTTCATCGTTTAGGGAGCTCCAGAAGTAATATTCAGGTGAACAGTAATTGGATCCCTCTTCAAACAAATGAGCTTTCTGACATATCGAAATCTCTTAATGATGCTGTTGATGATCAAATGGGTTCATTAATTAAAACTAGGTCGACCAGAATGAAAAGTGGTCCACACTTTTGGGGATTTTCCAAAAATACCCAGGATGTAATGCCATCTGCTTCGAGGGCTCATTTTCAAGAACTAGACGGTTTCGGGAACCACGTTGATTTCATACAAGGAATTCCCCCAAGTGCTTCTATCAGTAAAAATGGAGAAGTGGTTACTGTAGAGGCAGCTATATACGTAGGGCGTTCTAGTTTTAGGCAAAAAGATAAGTTGGTAGAACTAACATCTGGCGATTTACTTAGTGTTACTCCAGAAATTAGTAAGTTTGGGGAATTACAGGTAAAGATTACTGGGATATTTACGGAACAAGATCGGAATGACGAATATTGGCTCGATAGCATTGAAACAATATTAGCCCCCACTCCACCTCAAGAATTTGCTGGAAGAGAACCACCATTGATGCTTTTTGTCGGTTCAGGAATGATGTTGAAAGGTTTGTCTTCATTAAACGCTGGACTGCCAATTAATTTCACTGAAATATTGTTTTTCGATAAAGAAAAACTTATTTTGCAACGTCCCTCCGATTTGGTCAACAAATTTTCAAAATTTGAGAGGCGGGTGAATTTAATATTGCCTCGTTCTTCTGTAATGATTGGCCCGGAGGCACGCGTAAAAAAAAATCAATCCCGCATGGTAATGCTAACGCTACCTAGTCTCCTGATAGGATCTATCGCCTTGTCCGTTATCGTTTATTACTTGTTAATGATTTTAGATTTAATGATTAGGAAAAACACCAGTCAAAACATTATGCTCCGTAATAGAGGGATGTCTACTAAAACAATAATAATTTTGAAATGCTGCGAATTAATTCCAGTTGTGGTAATACCCTCAATTGTGGGTATTTTATTTGCGATGATTTTTGTGAATGTTATTGACTCATTACCTGTTATGAAGTCGATACTTCATGGTCGAAACCTTTCAGTACCTTTTTATTACGAAATCGTATGGTTTTTAGGATATTTTTTGGTTGCCTTTTTTAGTGTTTTTATAGCGGTAATGTACAAAGCTTTACATTTAGGGACGGTTACCTATATGAACCAAAGACCAAACACCCGTCCCTTTTTCCAAAAATATTTTGTGGATATTTTTGTCATAATTTTTGGGGTTATCATATGGTGGGAGATGGACTCAAGAGTCCTCTTGAACTTCAAAAACACTGGAGATTTAACATTAGACCCCGTGCTGTTAATTTCTCCTGCAATTTTCATAATAGTGTGTACATTTATTTTATTACGAATTTTTTCTATTTTTGCCGCAAGTCTATTGTATTTTTGGAGTAATCGGATGCCTGTCCCCGAGATTATTGCACTCTACAGATTGTCCAGAAACTCTTTTTGGTATAGCTGGCCAATGATTTTAATTATGTTGACGACTGGTTTGACGGTCGTAGCAGGTAGTTTAACCTACACACTTAGGCAAAGTAGCTATGAACAAATACTTTATGATAATGGAAGTTCAATCAGGATAATTTCAACGAGACCCAACACAGGTATCACTTTTGAAAACATTAAATCAATTGAAGCAATCAATGGCGTAAAATCTTTTTCTACTGCTTTAAGGTTGTCGGGAAAAATTGGGACTACGGGTTCCGGGATTAATTTTGATTTACTAGGCATCCAACCAACGCAATTTGCCGGAATATCTTGGTTCAGAGATGATTTTTCCGAATATTCTTTACCCCAATTGATGTCAAAAATTTCAGTTTCTAGTATACCTACCTCGATAGAATTGCCTCTGATGTCTACCAAAATTGGTGCATGGACAAAACAGGACCCTTATGTTGAGGATCATTTTTTTTGGATTGTTCTGAGAGATGCTAATGACAGACAATTTACGGTCACACTTGGGCAAATACCTGAAGAATGGACATATTTGGAAACGGATATACCAGAAACTGCTACTCATCCGATAGAAATTGTGTCACTACAGACCTACATGCAGGTTTCATTAGATGGAGGATACCCGACAACGTGGTTTATCGATGACGTGTTAGTGAAAAAAAATAATGAGCAATCACCTGTAATAGATTTTGAAAAAGAAGAACTTTGGACTGGATTGCCAACATCAAATGGTATCGATGTATTTTTTACAACGATTCATGAGAAGGAACAAGTGGGTTTTAAGGGTAATACCATTGGGAAAATTCATTTAGATAAAGGAACTGATACTGGTATACGTGGTATTTATCGAACTTTTACGGGGGGTTTTATTCCAGTATTAACATCACAAAATTTTTCTGATACCACTGGGATTAACGGTGACGACATTTTTGTAGCTGAAGTTAATGGAGGATATGTACCCCTTAAACCAGTAGGAACAACCCAATATTTTCCAACTATGAACCCAAATCGAAGCCCATTTGTTATATTGGATGTGGACGCTGTACTAGATTTTATTGAACTTAGAGGGTTGACATATTCCAGTCCTAACGAAATTTTCGTGGATATAGACCATACTAAACGACCAAACATTTTATCCAACATAAATGATGTCTTCAAATCCGATCGAATTATGGATCAAGAACAGAGATTGGATGGATTATCGATCGATCCGCTAACGGTAGCCGGATGGAATGTTATGTCCCAAATCGCATTGTGGATAGGTCTTTCAACCTTGGTTTTAGCATATGTCAGTTTCATGAAGACTCACACGAAAGAAATGTTGAAAGAATCGACACTTTTTAATTCAATAGGTGTAGGTAAAATTAGACGGACTAGGATCTTGTTGATGGAAAACTTAGTTATAGTTGTTTTTGGGGTTTTAGGAGGCGTTGTATCTGGTCTGTTTACCAGTATTATTACCTTGAATTCTGTGACACGTTCTTATTTTGGTGAAAAACTGTTACCTCCCTATATATTGCAAATTGACTGGATACCACTTGTGTTTGTTCTAATTTTTATATCTGCGATAATATTAGTTTTTGTTTTATTTGCCGTTATACGGGACACCACAGTTATTAATATATCTAAACTATATAGCAGAAATTAAAAGTATAAACGTGGTTTGCGCGGACAGAAAAATATCACTATGAATAAGCATCACCATCACAAACCTTCTGGGTTGAAGATCAATAAAATAGGAAACGAAACGTGCGTTATTTGCGGTCAGGTGATGTACCTAGATCCTAAACTGGTTGTCGCTGCTATCATATCAGACGATAATGGAATTATTTTAGTGAAAAGAGCAATTGAACCCGGTGTAGGTAAATGGAGCTTCCCGTCCGGCTATGTAAATCGCGGTGAAACATTAGAATCGGCTATGTCCCGGGAAGTTATGGAAGAATGTGGTATAAAAGTTAGTGTCGGTTGGGTGTCTGGTCTTTATTCGACTGAAGGTAACCCCATTGTTTTAGCAGTATTTAATGTTGATTGGCTAAGTGGTAAATTGAAAGTAAATGATAGTGAGACAACCGATGTACGTGTTTTTCCGATTAATCAACTTCCTGATTTAGCTTTTGAACACGATAAAAATATAATTCAAGATTGGGTTAACAACCTTGAAATGAGAAATGTATCACGGTAGCTTCGATTTAAATTGTTCTACTGGTTGTTACGTGACTTAGAATTTTTTATTAACGTCTATCAAAATGCGATATCGTAACACATTTGTGTTGTAAGTTTAACTCACTCTTAATATAACGAAAAACAAACTTTACTATGGAGCTAAGGACTGGCGAAACTGAAATTAATCATTTTTATAGTTTAGTAATATGTTTTGTCTAATTTTGCTGTGATTATGTTCAGTATTTTTTTTGCCACCAATTTTTTATTTTCAGATGTGTTTACAATATTCCATCTGGCGGGATTTTCTTTGGCTATAGATCTAAATCCCTGAAGTACTTTCTTATGGAATTCAATCGATTCATCCTCGAATCTAGTTTGAGTTCTTTGTTTTTTTTGATCCCTGTCCTTAGATCTGTTTAGGGATTTACTAATTGGTAAATCTAGTAGGATTGAGACATCAGGGATAATGTTATCGCTAGCTATCCCGTTCAAAATATGTATATTGTCGATTTTTATTCCCCTACCGTATCCTTGATAAGCTATGGTCGAGTCGATAAAGCGGTCAGCAATAACTATTTTTTTTGTGAGTAGTGCTGGTTTAATTATTTTCTCAACTAATTCGGCCCGTGCTGCCTGGAAGAGCAATAATTCTGCCATCGGGGTAACGTCTAATTTACCTTTTACCAAATCTCGTATTAATTCACCGGTTTTTGTCCCTCCAGGTTCCCTGATAGAAACTACATCTAAACTTTTTTTTTTGAGTGATTCAGCAAGTAAAAACGAATGGGTAGTTTTCCCTACGCCATCACAGCCTTCTATAGTTATAAAAAAACCTGTATGAAGTTTGGAGGTTTTCATTTATTCTTTCTATAAATCACTTTTCTATGAGGATCTTTTCCTGAGCTAGATGATCCTATATTGTTATCGGTAGCTAACCCGTGTTGCATTCTACGTATATAGGTTGGCTGAGGTGATAATTTAATCATTTTTGATTTCGAGTTTAATCGCGAAATTGCCGTTACTGCTTCCTGCATAGCTGATAATTCTTCCATATTACCATTATTGTCCCACGATCCTAAATTCGGTTGTTTGAGATTCGCCGATCCATTTGTTGTCTGTTGGTTTAGACCAGTATTTATGGTTGAAAATCTCCTCAAAAAGTGATTGATCTGTTCCCTTGAAGCCCTTCTAATAATGTGGACAGGTATTCCAGATTTTTCAGCCTGTCTGATGGTTGATGGCCTACGATTATAATGTTGTTTTGTAGTTACAAAAATTTCAGCCTCATTAGAGTTTTCTGTTATACGAATGTTTGATGCAAGGTGTTCAGCTGATTCAAGAAGCGTGCTTTTTGGAATACCAAAAAGGAACAATATTTTTTCTTTAACATGGGCTGGTGTTTGTGTTTTGTTTTTTGAAATAGGATGGGTAGCAAGATAATTTTGACCATTAATTCTGGGTGGGGAAGAAAATTTATTAATATCCAGTTTATTTTTTGGAGCAACAATTTTTTCCATTGAAGAGGTTATGCTTCCATCTGAATTTAATTTACGGATTTCTAATTGAACGGTTATAGATCTGAGTATTCGGTCCACGTGGGTTGCCACGTCTTTGTGTATGGCGACCGTGTTTCGTTCCCTTATTTCCACCACTATATCAAATGTGGGGTCATGTTCTCTTTCTAGTACAGTTTTTTGTGTTCGACGTCTTTTGGCTTCAAGATCTCCTAGGGTTACAGTTTGAGTTCCACCAACCAGGTCAGATAATGTAGGGTTAGAAATTAGGTTATCTAGAGTGTTGCCGTGAGCGGTAGCCACAAGTTGTACTCCCCGTTCAGCAATTGTTCTGGCAGCTAATGCCTCTTTATCTGTACTCATTTCGTCTATAACTACAACTTCAGGCATATGATTTTCTACTGCTTCAATCATTACCTTATGCTGTAATCCGGTATTTTCAACTTGTAGGCGCCTAGATTTCCCTATAGCGGGATGGGGGATGTCTCCATCGCCTGCTATTTCATTAGACGTGTCTACAATGACAACTCGTTTGTTTCCATCACCCGCCAACATCCTAGCAGTTTCCCTCAGAATAGTAGTTTTTCCTACCCCTGGTCTTCCAAGTATTAAAACACTTTTTTCTGACATTATTAGATCGGTAATTAATGAAACGGAACCGTAAACGGCTCTACCTACTCTACAAGTAAGACCTATAGGAGTACCCTGTCTGTTACGAATCACCGAGATCCGATGTAAAGTTTTTTCTATACCTGCACGATTATCGTCTCCAAATTCTCCAATGGAATCCACCACATACTGTAGATCCTTTGCTGTTATTTCGCGATCTCCTAGATATATTTCTGAATTATGGAATCTAGCCTGAGGTCTTCTTCCGAGATCCATTACGACCTCAATTAAGTCGTAAATGTTATCCGCCTTTTTCAATAGGTTGTTAATATGTGACGGAAATATCTCTAGAAAGCCTATTAGATCATCGGGTGAAAAATTTTGTTCTACGCTAGTCAGTTTAGGACCTCCAAATCCATTATGCTGAAACGATAACTTTTGGTTTCAATGTTACCGGTATTTTTACTTTTTTATAAAACACCTGGTATTTTTGGCTAACAACAAATCCTGATTCTCTAAAAGCCTCAAAAATAACTTGATTGTGCTCTGGGATTAGAGTCATAACGCGACTCCCGTAACCACTGGTTAGAATCGTTGCAATCAGTTTCTTTATTATTTTTTTATCGATTAATGAACAGTCAAATTTTACCAACAGGTTTTTTTCAACTGTAGCAATTTCAATCGAGGCCACTATTGAACCTTTTTCTTCATAAACGAATTTTTGTGACGAATTATTTATATTTTTTGTGTTATCTAACCAATCATTAAAATTTAAGATTCGAATTGAATTTAATTTTTCTGGAGATATTTTAAGATGCATTTGATATATCGAGAATAGATCTGCAGGGGTTTCTCGTCTCAATTCTCCTAATGTATGAATTTTTGGAATATCTATGATGGTTTTGAAACTACAATTTAATTGCAAGAAAATTTCTTTTTGTACCATTGTAAAACCTAAATTTATCAGGGAATTATAAAGTGGTGATTCTGCGGGTAGCCTTATATTTACTTGATATGCCCCGTTTGAGGCAGCTAAATCGCACATTTTGTGAATTGCTTTTTCCGAAACACTTATTGAAGAGTTCCGGCTGTACAGTTCGGCAACATGCCATATGAAACCGTTGTGTATTTTTACACTTCTGATTACTGCATCTATTATGGTTTTATTGGAGCAAAGGTAGTGGTCGTTATGTGAGTATGGGGAAAGCGATTTAAAAATATATTTCAATGCAGGGAATGATGTGTTTGTGTTAGTAAGTGATCCTTCAAAGTCATATAACATGTTCAGGGAACTTTGATGTTTGAAATATAACAACCTTGGAGCGTCAATTACTTCTATGTTTCTGATCATTGCTTGCTTTATGTTTTTTATTCGACATATTTAAGAACATTTTATGGAGCCGTAAATCGTCAGTTAATTCCGGGTGAAAAGCTGTCGCTAAGATTTTTTGGCTTTTTACTGCCACAGGATAATTTTTTTCCAATTTGGCCAAAATTTCTACGTTTTGACCGACTCGTTTTACGATAGGTGCCCTGATAAAAACGGCTCTAAACTCCTGATTTCCAAGTCCTTTAACAACTATGTCTGATTCAAAAGAATCAACTTGTCTTCCAAACCAATTCCTTGATACCGTTATATCCAATAATCCTAGAGGTGTTGGGTAGGAGTCAGTTAGATCATTTGCTATCAGTATCATCCCCGCACAGGTGCCCCAAAGAGCCATACCTCTTTTTACATTATCTTTAATTTTTTGCTCAAAGTTAAAGATTTTGACTAATCGAGCTATGGTTGTGCTTTCTCCACCTGGTATTATCAGACCGTCCAACTCATCTAGGTAGTCTGGGTTTCTTACTTCTATGGCAGTAAGTCCCAATTTTCTGAAGGCACCTATGTGTTCCTCAAAATCTCCTTGTAGTGCGAGAACACCGATTTTTGGACCTTTTTTTAAATTACTCAAGGTTTTATAAGGTTACCAACCCCTTTTTTCTAATCTTTCAGTATCACTCATTTTATTTACTTCAATACCAGCCATAGAGTCACCAAGATTCCTCGAAATATTGGCTAATATGTCTGGATCTTTATAATGAGTTGTAGCCTTAACAATGGCGTCGGCCATTTTTGAAGGATTTTCACTTTTGAATATCCCTGAACCGACAAATATTCCTTCTACCCCTATTTGCATTAAAAGAGCAGCATCGGCTGGAGTCGCAACACCACCTGCGGCGAAGTTCACTACAGGCAGTTTTCCGGTTGAATGAATTTCAAGTATTAGTTCGTAAGGAGCCCCAAGGTTTTTTGCTTCCGTCATTAATTGTTCGGTTGGCATGTTTTTGATTTTTTTAATGTTGCCCAACACTTCTCTAGCATGGGTGACCGCTTGAACTACATCGCCAGTGCCCGCTTCACCTTTAGTTCTAATCATTGAGGCCCCTTCACCAATTCTTCTTAAAGCTTCTCCCAAATTTGTACATCCACATACAAAAGGCATTTTGAAATCCCATTTATTAATGTGGAATTCGTTATCTGCTGGTGTAAGCACTTCTGATTCGTCGCAATAATCAACACCCATTGCTTCCAATAATTGGGCTTCAACGAAATGACCTATTCTAGCTTTGGCCATTACTGGTATTGACACCGCTTCAATAATACCTGCGATAAGATCGGGGTCGGACATCCGTGCTACTCCTCCGTCTTTCCTAATATCAGAAGGAACTCGTTCTAAAGCCATCACGGATACTGCGCCAGCATCTTCAGCTATCTTTGCTTGGTCAGGTGTGACGACATCCATTATAACTCCTCCCTTCAACATTTGAGCAAGCCCAGCCTTTTCACGCCAATCACCGACTTCGGGCCTCTTTTGATTTTTCCAACTTTTTGGGTGACCGTTGTCTGATCGAGAGAGGAGCTTCTTCAATTTATTTGCTCCAGATTTTATAACCATGAGAAATCCTTTCGGCTTTTTGTTTTAATGTTTGGGATAATTTATTTTCCCTTGGGTGTATATGCGCGGCACCGAACCCGCCCAAAATTTTATGGATAAGCCAATAAATTTTGAAATTACTTGGAATTATACTAGTATTGTGTAATTTTTAAAAATGGTTTATTATAATCCTCTGTTTGAAATGTATTCGGCGAGATCTACTACCCGTTTCGCGTAAGCCCATTCGTTATCGTACCATCCAACAACTTTAATAAACCCGTCACCTAAATTCGTCGTCGATAATCCGTCAATAGTACATGAGTATTCCGACCCGATATAGTCCGACGACACCAGAGGATCATTCGAAAAACTTAATATTCCTTTGAGTTCTTTTTGTGTAGATTCTATGTAGGCATCATTAATATCGTCAGCAGAAACATTTTTTGAAAGTTTTACCGTTAAATCAGTAACTGATCCCGTGATTACCGGCACTCGGTAGGCCATGCCATCTATTCGTCCTGACAATTCGGGTATTACATTAGTGACGGCTTTAGCCGCACCAGTCGTCGTTGGAATAATACTATTTGCTGCTGATCTAGCCCTTCTTAGATCTTCGTGATTTTGGTCGAGAATATTTTGGTCGTTTGTGTAGGCGTGAATTGTAGACATGAGAGCTTTTTCGATGTTGAAACTATCGTGAAGAACTTTAACCATTGGAGCGACGCAGTTCGTAGTACATGATGCATTGGAAACAACTGAATGATTTGTAGGGTCATAGTTGGTGTGGTTAACACCCATAACAATAGTTATATCTTCTCCCTTAGCGGGAGCAGATATGATTACCTTTTTTGATCCTCCATCTAAATGGTCTGATGCTCTGCTAGCATCTGTAAAAAATCCGGTTGATTCTATTGTTATATCTACCCCTAAATCCCCCCAAGGTAAATTTTTTGGATCTCGTTCCGAAATCGATTTTATTTTTTGTAGACTCCAACCTTCCGTAGATTTTCCGTCTATCAGGAGTTCTTCATCTCCCAGTTCGACCTTCCCCGGATACATCCCGTAGGTTGAATCATACTTAAAAAGATGGGCATTTGTTTCTTTATCGCTTAAGTCGTTTACAGCGACTACTTCCAGTGTTTCAGAATAATCGGTTAGCACATGCCTTAACACCTGTCTGCCTATACGACCAAACCCGTTTATACCTAACTTTGTTTTTTTCATTATGATGTCCCTTTTCGCCTGATTCTATAATTTGTCCACTAAAATTCGCTGGCCTGCATAATCAGCAGAATCCCCTAAAATATTCTCAATCTGTAATAGCCGATTATATTTGGCTACTCTTTCGCTCCTGGCGGGGGCTCCTGCTTTTATCTGTCTTGCCACTGTCCCAACAGCTAGATCAGCAATAGTAGTATCTTCGGTTTCACCTGAACGATGACTTATAATGGAACTAAAACCGGCTTCATCAGCCATTCTTATTGTTTCTAATGTCTCCGTTACAGTACCGATTTGATTTAACTTAACTAACACTGAGTTGGCAGAATTTTCGGATATTCCTCTTTGTAGGTATTTTGTGTTTGTTACGAAAAGATCATCTCCTACTAACTGTAAATGTTTTCCNAANTTACGAGTCAATTTATTCCATCCTGNCCAATCATCNTCNGANAATCCATCCTCNATAGAGTAAATGGGNTATTCATCAGANAATTNCGCATATTCCGCGATCATNTCATCACTTGAAAAACTACGTCCTTCTCTTTGCATANTATAAATTCCTGAATCGTTNNTTTCATTAANCTTTTGATAAAATTCNGTNGCNGCTGCATCNAGNGCTATGAACACTTCTTCACCTGGTAAATACCCAGCATCTTCTATTGCCTTAGTTATCAGNCTCAGTGCNTCTCTATTTGATAAACCTATNGGNGCNNAACCCCCTTCGGCTCCTANATTTGTTGATTGCCCTGTTTCGTCTAAANATTCTCCCAATTTGTGGTANATTTCTNCTCCCGCTCTTAAAGCTTCAGAGAACATAGAAAAACGTATCGGAGCAATCATAAATTCTTGAAAGTCTGTCGAATNAGATGCGTGNAGNCCTCCGTTTANTATATTTAACAATGGNACCGGTAACANAGTTTTNGTATTGTTTCCGTACAAATNTTTTATGTATTNATACAATTCTATATTCCTGCTTACCGAAACAGACTTCATTACTNCNAANGACACAGCAAGAATTGCATTTGCACCCAATCGTTTTTTNTNCTGNGTTCCATCACAATNTATGATTGCTTCGTCCAATCTNTNNTGATCATTAGGGTCCATCCCGATAACAATATTNGCAAGCTCTTNATTGATACTNGAAATAGCTTTTAACACNCCTTTGCCACCGTATCTTTTTGGATTNATAGNCNCGGTTTCNCCNGTNGGTAGGTTGCCATCTCTCAACTCGAAAGCTTCCCTTGTNCCNGTGCTGGCTCCAGAGGGTACAGATGCGCAGCTTGANGTCCCGTCATCTAAAACNATTTCAGCCTGAACNGTNGGGTTACCGCGAGAGTCNAATATTTCCATNCCTTTTAAGGAAACGATTTTTNCCATNTAAATNTTCCTNGTTGGCGTTAACATTTTTTTAGTCCNTATTTTTTATGGTTTTTATTGCCAATTTTTGTANTTCAANTAAGTTTTGTATACCNTGNTNNGACATTTTTATTAGATTGTCCAATTGTTTCTTAGTGAAGGTNTTTTTTTCTCCAGTNCCTTGAATTTCGACGAATTCACCTGACCCTGTCATTACAACATTTAGATCGACTTCAGCAGAAGAATCTTCTNCGTAATCTAAATCAAGATATTCNGCTCCATTTACTANCCCNACACTAATAGCNGCTACATGATCAATTATAGGTAGTTCACCAATTACATGATCATTTTTCATATTNTATAAAGCTTGGAAAAGGGCTACGAAAGAACCTGTTATNGCAGCAGTTCTGGTACCTCCATCCGCTCGTAAAACATCGCANTCTACTATAATGGTTTTCTCTCCCAATTTGTCCATGTCCACTATAGCCCTCAAGGATCTGCCAATTAGACGTTGGATTTCCTGTGTNCTACCCTTTATATTTCCATTTCTTTCCCTTCTTATNCGGTCNCCNGAAGATCTTGGCAACATCGAATATTCCGCGGTAATCCATCCTTTTCCTGATCCTTTAATCCACCGAGGNACATTTAATTCCAAAGAAGCGGAACANATAACATGTGTGTTGCCGCTTTTTATAAGAACNGACCCTTCTGCATGGTGCATAAAACTCGGTATGATTTCAGTTTCACGAAACTGTGTTGGTGTTCTACCATCATTTCTTNTAATCAAAATATTAGCCTTGAGATTTTCCCTTTTTCAATTAAAAANTTAACTGAGCTATTAACAGTATCAACTGNGTATTTAAAATTTTATAGTAGGTATGAAGTTCTAATTACAATTCTTTTAACGGNGTCATTCTATGAACGTGGTTATAATGGGTGCTGGCGCAGTGGGTGGATATTTTGGAGCTGTTTTATCNAAAAATGGTGTTGATGTAACTATGGTTGCANGAGGATNGCACNTANCTGCCATGAAAAAAANTGGATTGAGTGTTGANTCGTATTGGGGTNATTTTGTAGTCAAAACTAATTTTACGGAAAGTTTAGATGCACTTANACCNNNCGATTTAGTNATACATNCCACTAAACTCTACTCTAACAATGAATCGTTACCTTTGTTGAAGTCTGTTATCGGNCCCAAAACAACTATTCTGACTTTGCAAAATGGAATAGGAAGTGGTGCAATAATTGCTGNTTTTTATGGNTGGGNCAAAGTCTTGCAAGGAGCCNCATATGTCGAATCGGTNATNAAATCCCCNGGTNACATTCANCAAAGTGGTTCGATGGCAAAAATAGAATTTGGTGAAAAAGATGGATCTGTNACANNCCGAACTANGGTAATAAAAGATCTNTTGGAAATGGANGGNATACAGACNGAAATATCANATGATATCAATTCCACTTTNTGGNCTAAAATGGTATCGGTTGGAGCTATTGGNACTTTGCTTACNGCCGCCAGATCATCNCTNGTNGAACTTCTTANGGATGAATTTGGNGCTANTACNTTAACTACCGTGATGGAAGAGATAGTGGCAGTAGGTAAAGCTAATGGGATATATTTCCCNCCAAATGTTGTGGATGAGAAATTTTCTATTGCCTCTAGAGAAGCCGCGGAGTTTAAATCGTCGCTGCAGTATGATTTCAATAATCAAAAGCCCCTTGAGCTTGATGANATTCTTGGCACAGTAGTTAGACAAGGTCTNGATAAAGGGATACCTGTACCAGCCAGTATGACNTTAATGAGTGTGTTGNATAAATTTAAGAAAGGANNCATATCNTGAGAGTNNCCGACGATTTAATTAATNAANTAGGCAGACTNCCGACTCAAACAATTATTGATGCNTTGTGGGTTCAGGGGTGGCCNCAATCAATGATTCACGGNTCTAGAGCTATTTTTAAGAACAGAAAAATGGTTGGNAGGGCNGTAACCCTGAGATTTGTGNACNANCGGCCAGATATTCTGGNNGATAANCCTGATGGTGTANATTCNCCTGAGTATGTTGCNTTNGAANTGTGTGGACCTTCNGAAGTTTTGGTNGTNTCNTCGGTNGGNNNNTGGGAATCCATAGGNGGTGANATTAAATTTATGAGATTGATGCAGCGAAAGGTAGCCGGNTTAGTTACGGATGGTTCTGTTCGTGATACCGACCAATTAGACAACTATGGTCTACCCGTTTACGCTTATTCGTCTACCGCAAAACAGGGACCTGCTGTTATGTTACCGTGGGGCGTAAATGAAGTTATATCCTGTGGAGGTATAGTAGTACGTCCAGGTGATATTATTGTGGGCGATAATGATGGTGTAGTATGTGTTCCATCAAGTATGGCGGAAAAGGTTGTGAAAATAGGGACAGAAAGAGAAAAGATCGAAACTGTGATAAAAATGGAATTGGAAAAAACCCCCCAATCACCTGGCAAATATTACCCGTTTAATGACGAAACTGAGCGTTTATTTATGACTTATAAGAAAACAAAAACTATCGATTGATATCTTTCGTTTACAGCGATTTAAATATACTATCCGGTTAAGGAAAAAGGTGAAAATGAAATATAAAGTTGTTGTAACTGAAAAAAACAGAAACCCGAACGAAGTGACTTTGAATGTTATAAGAGATGCTGGAATAGATGTTGAACACGTTCCGTGTAATAGCGAGGACATGGTAATTGATTCAGCTAAAAATGCTGATGTTTTATTAGTTGGAACAGTACCGGAAACCACCGCTAAAATTCTTTCATCACTACCAAATCTCAAGATGGTTGGCCGAAGTGGAGTTGGTGTCGACTCCGTAGATCTTGATGAAGCAACTGAACTCGGTATATGTGTAACGAACACTCCAGGAATTAACACGTCGGAAGTAGCAGACCATGCTATGGCGCTTTTACTTTCCATTACTAGAAAAATCCCCGAATTGACGCAAAAAACAAGTGCGGGTGATTGGTCCAATAACAGGGAATCCTTGGATGCGATTCGCGGACAGTTACAACGCATAGCTGGTAAGGTGGTGGGTATAGTTGGCTTTGGAAATATTGGTGGTGCATTTGCAACCCGTATACGAGGGTTTGGACCGTCAAAAATAATAGCGTTTGATCCATATGTTCCCCAAACTACAGCTGACCTGTACGGGGTAGAGTTAGTTGATTTTGACTCTGTTCTGTCGCAGTCAGATATTATTTCCGTACACATGCCCGCTACAGTGGAAACAACTCATATTTTCAATGACGAAGCGTTTAACAAAATGAAAAACTCGGCGATTTTAATAAATTGTGCGAGAGGTCCAATAATTGATGAAACGGCTCTACAAAAAGCTCTTGAAACCGAAGAGATTGCCCATGCAGGGATAGACGTGACAGAAGTTGAACCCATAAGTGAGGAGAGTCCGTTGTTAAATCTTTCAAACTTAAAAATCACCCCACATTTTGCTGGAGCGTCCCAAGCAACGGCAGGTGAGGGTTCTAGAAGATGGGGCGAAAATGCAGTTAATGTGTTAACAGGTAAGCGTCTTCATGGACTCGCCAATCCTGACGTCCTAAAAACTATAGCTGTTATGCGTGAGCGTGGACCTAACCGGTGGGATGGAATTCCTGATCCGCGGTTTTAATTGGAACGATTATTTAGATCAACTGTCGAGGTTATACCAGGTGCCATATGAAAGTAGATAATATATCGGTGACGGTGTTTTCGTATAAAACCTCTCTAGTTAATGATACTGATGGGCACACTCATCCAGGTCCCGAACACGACACAGATATGGCTATGCTGTCTATAGAATCTGATGATGGTTTAAAAGGCTTTTGTTTTGGGTCCCCACAAGCGTTGAGACCTTATTTACTAGAAAACTATATCAAAAAGGTATTTGTGGGCGAAGATCCCTTAAGATTTGAAAAATTATGGCAAAGTTTAGCCCGATGGCAAAGGGGTAGTGGTGGTCAATTATCTGATAAAACTATTGCCATTGCAGAAATGGCTTTATTGGATTTAGTTGGTAAAAAACTAAACATTCCTCTTTGGAAATTACTTGGAGGATTTAGGGATGAAGTGCCAGCTTACGGTTCAACTATGTGCGGAGATGAACTTAAAGGTGGGTTATCTTCGCCAGATGATTACGGTGACTTTGCTTTAAAATTGATAAAACAAGGATATAAGGCCATAAAATTACATACTTGGATGCCACCGGTTTCTTGGGCACCAAACGTTAAAATGGACATCAAGGCTTGCGCTGCTGTTAGAGAGGCTGTGGGTGAAGATTTCCCTTTAATGTTGGATGCGAATCACTGGTATTCTCGTACTGAAGCTTTTGAATTGGGTAAAGCCATCCAGGAGCTGGGTTATTATTGGTATGAGGAACCAATGGATGAACACTCATCCAGTTCATATAAATGGCTTGCTGATAATCTCGACATTCCAATTTTGGGACCCGAATACGCCGAAGGTAAATTTCATACTCGGGCCGAATGGATTTCCAATGGGATATGCGACATCGCGAGAACTGGTACCATGGACGTTGGAGGAATAATCCCAAGTATTAAGATAACTCATCTTGCTGAGGCGTTTAACATGGATTGTGAGATCCATGGAGGAGGGGCCGGCAATCTTGCAGTTTTGGGAGCTATATCCAATGCTAGATGGTATGAACGAGGTTTACTGCATCCATTTATTGACTACAATGTCCCTCCGGCATATTTACATAAAATAATAGATCCGATGAATAATGGAATGATTCGGATGCCTGATTTACCCGGACTTGGCGAGGATATTAATTTTGATTACATAAAAATTAATGCCATAAAAAAGTATTAGAGTTTTGTTAACCTTTTTGTTTCTATATTTAATACACACTGGTTGATAATATTTTCCTGTTTTTAGAAATATTTCGAAGAGCAACTAATTGGAAATGAGGAAAAATGTCTAAACATGGTTGGGCTTACCTAGGTGGTAAGCAAGTACCGCTTAAAGAGGCAAACGTTGGGATTATGACCCATGCCCTTCATTATGGTACGGCAGTGTTCGAAGGGATTAGAGGAAATTGGAACAACGATAAAGGCCAAATGTATGTTTTTAGATTAAAGGAACATTATGAACGTCTTTTGAGGGGTTGTAATATTATGCGAATCAATCTTCCTTTTTCCGTAGATGAGTATTGCAAAATCACCCTTGATCTTTTATTGAAGAATAACTTCAAGGAGGATGTATATATACGTCCACTTGCCTTTAAAGGAGCAGAAATGGTGGCAAATTTAAAACTCCATGAACTATCTGATGAGTTTGCTTTAATAATTTTGCCTTTTGGTTCCTATATCGATAATGATAGGCCGATAAAATGCCAAACTTCCTCGTGGAGGAGGCCGGAAGACACCATCATGCCAACAGGAGTTAAAATTACAGGATTGTATACGACTAGTATATTAGCTAAAACGGAGGCGGTTTCGGCGGGTTACGATGAAGCGATATTGTTAAACAACGATGGTACTGTATCAGAAGGAAGTGGGGAAAATCTTTTTATCGTTAATGGTGAAACTATTTCAACGCCCTGTGAAACTGATAATTGCCTACTTGGGATAACACGTGATTCTATTATTCAACTAGCTGAAGCTCAATTAGGTCTTAAAGTTGTTCAACGGAGAATTCATAGGAGTGAACTTTATTTGGCAGACGAGATTTTTTTGACGGGTACTGCTGCCCACATAACTTCTGTTGGAGAGCTTGATAACCGAAAAATATCTACGGGTAAACTTGGGCAAATCACCGGTAAACTGCAGGATTTATATTTTTCCGCTGTGGTAGGGGAAAACGAAAAATTTTACGATTGGTGTACGCCAATAACGCCCATAAACTAGTTTTTTATCAAATTTTCAGTATGGATGTGTAATATTTTCGTACAGGATTATTTGATAATGGTTTTCCTAATGTGTTTGGGAGTTTTACAGATTTCTGTTTCAAGATCAGGAATTAAGGGGTTGTGGTTAACGAAAAGCGGGTTTTTTAATCGTTGTTTAGCCGTGATTTTAATTGTGATTGGTCCAACATATTTTTTCGTGCAGCCTATTTTTGGATTTGATATTTCATGTTTTGGAAACGGAGTTATAGGTTGCTTTAGCAAAACACTGAGTATGGATGAAATTGGATTTGCTAGGAATATAAATGATTTTGATGGAGGAATAGCAGGTGCTCAACAAGCAATTTGGTTTTCACTAGCGGCTTTGTTATCCATATGCGTTTCGGCCGTATCAGGAGCATTTGTAACGGGGCTCCATTCAAGTAAATTAAACAATGAAGCTTACGGTTTAGCAATGCTAAGCTATTCTTCGTATACAACTACTTTAAATAGGTCCGTTAAATTTGTATGGAAAAATTGTAAAACCAATTTTTCAGGCCTGATATGAAAGTTAAGTGATCTATATGTAGCAGTTTAAAATGTTTTCCAAATTTATAGAATTAGATTACGAAGTTACTTTATTTATAAATGGTCTCTCTGGTAATTTCCCCATTTTAGACTTGCTAGTTCAAATAACGGCCAGTGATTATCTTATGCCGGTTAGTTTTTGTTTGGTTCTCTTTTTTTTGTGGTTTTCAGGAAATGTAATAAGCCAGAGAAACAATAATCAAAAAGTCGTACTTAGTGGTATTTTGTCTATAGGATTGGGTAACCTGTTAGTTCTATGTGCTAATTTGGTATGGAACAGACCAAGACCATTTCTAGTGTTGGAAAATTCAATAAATTTGAGTTTTTACCGTCCCACAGACCCGTCATTTCCGATTAACCCAGTTGTCATCGGGATTTCACTTTCCTACATTATTTACATGCAAGATAAATCTTTAGGAATAACAGTGTTTTTGTTATCGTTATTAATGGGTTTTGCTAGGATTTTTGTTGGAGTTTCCTTTTTCTCAGATTTATTAGGCGCTTTATTATTTGGGATAATATCCGGTTTGATTTCCATTTGGATTCGCAAGAATTGTGAAAATGTGTTTTCCTGTTTTATAAAAATTGCCAAAGGATTTGGTTTGGCTGGGTGATCCGTAATTTTTATAAAACGTAAATTAGCTACGCGCTTCAATTTTCCTGAAAGATTCTCCGTATTTGAATCCGTATCCCCGAGCTACTTTGTTCATTCTTTCTCTTATTTTTGTATCAAGTTCCGACCCGAACGAAAGCCCTGGAACTTGACTTGCGTGTTTCGACAACGCGGATATTTTCAACTTGGTTGTTTGTGAAACATCGACAATAGTATTCGGATTATCCGATCCCCAAAATAAGAGGGTTTTGACTTTGTGAGTAGTTAATCCTTTTTCTATTTGGTTAGGAAAATGTAGATGATCCCGAGCATAGGGATATATAGCGTCTTGTACCGTGATACCGGTCATTCTGTGATCTCTGTGTTGGAATCCGTTTATTCTGAAAGGGTCATGGGTCATTACTACTTCAGGTTGATATTTCCGTATCACTTCGACCATTTGATACAAAAATGTTCGGTCTGATTCCAATTCTCCGTCCGGGAATTGAAAATTGATAAAATTTCTAACCCCTATAACATCTGCAGCTGATTTTTGTTCATCAAGACGAATTTGAGTAATCTTTTTTGATGTCATTGTTTTATCGTTACTGCCACTACTGCCTGAAGTACATTGAACATACGTAACCTCACACTCTTTTGATGACCACATTGCAGCAGTACCCCCAACGCCTATTTCTGCGTCATCAGGATGAGCGAAAATTACCATGGCCTTTTTTGGAATAAAGGACCAAATTTCCAATGGTTTTACGCTAAAGGGTTCTTTGTAAGGGAATGTCATATTGTGTTACTTTTCTTTACAAGCATGATTTATTTTAAGTCCTAATAGTTAAATTAGGTTACAACATACTAATATGGTTATGATGAATTTAAAATTTGTATATTGATTACAAAAAGCTTTTTAGAACTGGAGGTTTAAATTGCCATCGCTTAGAGAAGTTGACGAACTTGTATCGTTAGGAATAGAACGAGAAGTGGATCGCCAAAGACGAGAACTCGTTCTAATAGCCTCGGAAAATTTTGCTAGTCGGGCTGTTCTAGAAGCGACAGGATCTGTGTTGACCAATAAATACGCGGAAGGTTATCCAGGTCGTCGTTATTACGCCGGGTGTGAAAACTTTGACTATATTGAAAAATTAGCGATAAACAGGGCAAAAGAGTTGTTTTCGGCTTCTGAAGTAAATGTCCAACCGCATAGCGGATCACAGGCTAATATGGCGGCATATTTCAGTATGGTTCCGATTGGTGGGAAGATTATGGCTATGAAACTCGACCATGGCGGACACCTTACGCACGGTTCTAAAGTTAATTTTTCAGGAAAATTTTACAAATTCTGTCACTACGGGGTAGATCCTGATACTGAGACCTTGAATTATCTCGAAATCGCAAAAATGGCAAAGAGTTTCCGACCCGATTTAATAGTGGCAGGGTATACAGCCTACCCAAGAGAGGTGGACTTCAAGGAATTTAAACATATTGCTGATGATGTTGGAGCCAAATTATTAGTAGATATGTCGCACATATCTGGATTAATCGCTGGTAAAGTTCACCAATCGCCGGTTGAGTGGGCCGATGTCATTACTAGTACAACCCATAAAACTTTAAGAGGTCCTAGGGGTGCTATGGCTCTCACAAAGACACCATTCATAAAGAGCTATAATAGTTCTGTGTTTCCCAACATTCAAGGTGGGCCAATGGGACATGTTATTGCGGGTAAAGCAGTTGCTTTTTTTGAGGCCCTTCAACCGGGTTTTTCTTTGTATGCTCAACAGATTGTAAAAAATAGTAGGATACTTGCGTCAGAACTTTTGGAAAATGGTTTTAGAATAGTTTCGGGTGGAACGGATACCCACATGATTTTGGTAGATGTCCGAACACTGTCAATGACAGGGGCTGAAGCGGAGAATGTTTTAAAATCTGCTGGTATCGTCGTGAATAAAAACAGCATACCGTTTGATCCTAACCCTCCTGTAATTACTTCCGGTATACGCATAGGAACTGCTGCCGTCACAAGTCGCGGCTTTATGGAATCTGATATGCGTTATTTATCCAGTTTAATTATCGACGCATTACGTTACAAAACAGATGTTAAATCCATAAATAAGATTTCCAATAAAGTTTCTGAATTTGCTAGGTCGTTTAAGCTGCCTGGGGTAGATGATTAAAAATGAAGGATATCAGTCATACTGGATTCCTTTAAATACAAGGCTAGGGTGTTATAATCAATTGGTTTGGTAATTTAATTTGAGATAGTGGTTCGTGGATAAAAAATTGAGAAAATACGAGTTAGTTTGGATATTAGGGGATGAATCTGATGAGGACTCATCAGATTCAATTGAGACTGTTAAGAATCTTGTTGATTCAAACGGGGGCGCCATTGATGAAATCGAGGAATTGGGTAAACGTTCTTTGGCCTACCCCATAAAAAAGAATAATGAAGGGATTTATTTTTCCGCTAAATTCCAAGTTGATGGTGATAAAGCCCGATCCATAGACTCAGCACTTATGGTAGACCAAAAAATTATACGGTACCTTATGATTAAAGATTCTAATTCAAATACCAGTAAATTGGAGCAAGATTGAGCTTAAACCAAATATTACTAATAGGAAACGCCGGACGCGAACCTGAACTTCGTTATATGGAGGATGGCACCCCAGTAACGGGATTTTCCCTTGCAGTGAACGCCAATAGACGTAATCAATCCGGCGATTGGGTTGAAGATACTGAGTGGTTCAATGTATCTGTTTGGGGGAGACAGGCAGAGAGCGTGAACCAAAATTTAACAAAGGGTAGAAAAATTTTCGTTGAAGGTAGATTATCAACCAGAGAGTATACCTCCGCTACAGGAGAAGTAAGGCAAAGTCTCGATGTTAGGGCATTTCGTGTGATTGTATTGGATAGACGGGATTCTAATTTTGAAGAGTCCCAAAATGATGATGAGTGGTCGAGGGAAGGTGAGGCAACTGCTCCATCTACTGATAGTTTAAAATCAACCGATGCGGAACCTGACGATACCGTGGAAGAACTTCCTTGGTAAGAGTTTAGGATCATTTAGTCAGGGAACGAGGATAAGATGACAACAACATCGAGAAGGAATAATAGAAGTAATTCAAGTAATAGAAGTAATTCAAGGCCATTTCGGCATCAAGGATTAAACAGGAGACGGGAATGCTTTTGTAAAACCCTTGAAGGTACATTGGATTTTAAAGATGTTTCTACATTGAGGCGTTTCATTACAGATCGCGGGAAAATTGTACCGGCAAGAAGGAGCGGAAATTGTGTAAAACATCAGAGGGTTTTGAACCTTGCTATAAAACGTGCTAGATTTTTAGCCTTGTTACCTTATGCACCGAATCACTCGAAGACTACGAGAAAAATTGCGGCTGAGGTTGAGACGGAAGAAAAACCAAAGGTTGAATCAGCAAAAGATGATGTAACTGAAGATGTTGCGGCTGAGGTT
>PCAX01000034.1 GCA_002730795.1 Chloroflexota bacterium | reverse complement strand
GTTGCAGCGATAGAAGATGGGTGCACAATTTTAATTTTATCAGATCGAGAAGTTAACAAACGAAACAGTTTCATTCCGTCTCTCCTTTCTACTGGGGCAGTTCACCATCACCTCATAAAACAAAAAATACGAGCCCAAGCCGATTTGATTGTCGAGTCCGGAGAACCGAGAGAAGTTCATCACTTCGCAACGCTACTCGGTTACGGTGCATCAGCAATTAATCCATATCTTGCTTTTGAAACGATCGAAGGGTTAAGAGAAATTAGTGGGGTTGAAAATGAGATCCCAAATCGAGCACAAGCTGAGGAAAATTATAGGGAAGCTATTGAAGAGGGAATAGTAAAAACCATGGCAAAAATGGGCATTTCCACTATTCAGAGTTATACAGGTGCTCAAATTTTTGAAGCNTTAGGATTATCAAAAAAGTTAGTTNACGAATANTTTACTTGGACCATATCTAGNATTGATGGTATTGGNCTCNANGAAATNGTTCAAGACAANATNTTGTGGCACTCTACGGCCTATTCGAAAGACAATATACCTTCGAANCTTAAATTAGANATAGGTGGTCTATACNTTTGGAGNTCNACTGGAGAAAGACACATGTGGGAACCAGAAACATTGTCTTTATTACAGAATGCAACAAAGCGTAATGATCGGTTAATGTTTGAAAAATTTGAACACGCATCNAACATTGAACAGGAGAAACATCTCACTATACGCAATATGTTGGAATTAGCATACAGTGAACCGGNCCCAATTGANGANGTCGAACCNGTAATAGANATAGTGAANCGGTTCGCAACGGGNGCAATATCNCTGGGTTCAATAAGTAGAGAAGCACATGAAACGTTGGCAATAGCTACAAATCGTATAAATGCGAGATCAAATACTGGCGANGGAGGTGAAGANCCTGAACGATTTTTTCACGATCCGAATGGAGATTCCAGATCTAGTGCNGTTAAACAAATAGCTTCAGGTCGATTCGGTGTTACAACTAACTACCTNATAAACGCGAAAGATATCCAAATAAAGATGGCCCAAGGAGCAAAACCCGGCGAAGGAGGCGAAATACCTGGCAGAAAAATAAGCGAATACATAGCTTANATTCGGAAAACAACTCCGGGGATTGAATTGATTTCTCCTCCACCACACCACGATATATACTCGATAGAAGATTTAGCNCAACTTATATATGATTTGAAAAANGTCAATCCATCTGCTCGTATCCACGTTAAACTTGTTTCAGTAGCAGGTGTAGGAATTATCGCTGCCGGTGTNGCAAAAGGGAAAGGNGATGTNGTACTCATATCTGGCGACTCTGGAGGCACAGGAGCNTCACCTTTAAGNTCGATACGTCACGCGGGNCTACCATGGGAACTTGGCCTGNCTGAAACCCAACAGGTCCTAGTAGCAAACGGNTTAAGGAATAGAATTACTATACAAACAGACGGGCAAATCAAAACATCAAAAGATGTTGCAATNGCCGCTCTAATGGGAGCTGAAGAATGGGGNGTTGCCACNGGAGCACTTNTTGCAATGGGTTGNATCATGCTTAGAAAATGTCACNTAAACACTTGTTCAGTAGGTATAGCCACCCAAAACCCAGAACTACGAAANCTTTTCAAGGGCACCCCTGAGTCAGTAATCAACTATTTNATATTTCTTGCTGAAGGCCTNCGTGAACACATGGCNCGTCTCGGGTTCCGNAAAGTAAATGATATGNTAGGTCGAGTCGATAANTTGCGTGTCAGAGATAATATAACCCACTGGAAAGCTAAAACTCTTAATTTATCGCCAATATTNCATAAAGCCAAAGTGNTGGATACAGATCACGCATTTTGTTGTGTTCCACAAGATCATAANNTNTCAGAATCTATAGATAATAAACTTATCGCAATATGTNAAACCGCCATTAACGAAAATGAAACCGTTTCTTCAACTTTAGAAATAAANAATACNAACAGAGCTGTNGGAGCCAATCTNAGTGGTTTAGTAGCAAAAAAAACTGGCGAAACAGGNTTACCNAATGGGTCAATAAACATTACTTTCAGGGGTTCCGCCGGCAANAGTTTTGGTGCTTGGTTGGCAAGNGGNATCACTTTNACTGTNGAAGGTGACGCAAATGACTNTTTTGGAAAAGGTCTATCTGGGGGNCGTTTAATTNCCAAACCTGACCGTGACAGTATATTAGTTGCAGAACANAACATTATCATNGGNAACGTTGCCCTATATGGGGCGACNGGGGGCGAAGCATACATCAGAGGTATTGGTGGCGAGAGATTTTGNGTCCGCAATTCTGCTGCGACCGCCGTTGTGGAAGGGATAGGTGACCACGGGTGTGAATACATGACTGGNGGACGCGTAGTGATATTGGGTGAAACCGGAAGGAATTTTGGGGCCGGAATGAGCGGTGGTATCGCGTATGTTTGGGACCCAAATTTATCTTTTTCAAAAAATTTTAACGGCGAACTTTCAGATCTTTTAGATTTAGACGNAAACTCTAATGATTCAGATGATCTAAGAGAAATCATTAGNAATCACTANNTATACACTAATAGTACNGTNGCAGACAATTTACTTACTNATTGGAAATCCAGAATNAAAGAATTTAAAAAAGTATTACCACGAGANTANGCTANTATCCTACAAAAAAANGTTCAAGGNTCACCGGNTTATGCCAACACATGAATCAACCGTATTGTTGAAGAGGTCAAAATAAATGGGTAACCCTTTTGGATTTACAGAATTCCATAGAAAAATGCCAGCTAAAAGGTCTTCCGGTACACGTGTAGGAGATTGGCGTGAAATATACCTGAACTGGGATGAAAAAGAGTCCAGAAGTCAAGCTAGTAGATGTATGGATTGCGGTGTCCCGTTTTGTAATAAAGGCTGTCCTCTGGGCAATCTGATTCCTGAGTTTAACGACCTCGTGTATGAAGGTAATTGGGAAGAAGCAATCAATCGATTACATGCAACAAATAATTTCCCTGAGTTTACGGGCAGGATATGCCCAGCTCCTTGCGAAGAATCCTGCATACTTTCAATAAATAATGATCCAGTAACAATAGAAATGATTGAAAAAACAATATCTGAAACGGCATGGAATAACAATTGGATTAAACCAGAACCTCCTACCGCAAGAACTGGAAAAAAAGTAGCCGTAGTTGGGTCCGGACCTGCCGGCTTAGCAGCGGCTCAGCAACTTAATAGAGCTGGACACTCTGTATCCGTTTTTGAAAGAAGCGAAGTTCTGGGAGGATTACTAACTATAGGAATACCAGAATTTAAACTTGAAAAGTCTGTTGTGTACCGCCGTATTGAACAAATCAGGAAGGAGGGCGTAAAATTCTATACCAAAACAAATGTGGGCATTGATATTAGCCATGCAGATCTTCAAAAAAAATTTGATGCTATATGCCTCGCTGGCGGGTCGACCGTACCAAGAGATTTATCTATAGAAGGACGCAACCTTTCTGGCATTCATTTCGCAATGGATTATCTTTCTCAACAAAATGCTAAACTGCGGGGTCAAACATTTTTAAAAAAAGAAGAAATATCGGCTATAAACAAAAACGTCGTAATAATTGGAGGAGGCGATACAGGGGCAGATTGTTTAGGAACCGCCCATAGACAAAAAGCTTCTAATGTTGTTCAAATCGAAATACTGCCACGTCCACCAAAACTCAGATTGCCGGACAATCCGTGGCCGGAGAGACCGTTCGTTTTTAAATCTTCTAGCGCCCATGAAGAAGGCGGAGAAAGAGATTTTAGCATTTTAACCAAAAAATTTATTGGGGACAAACAGGGAAGGGTTACTGAGTTGCAATGCGTTAGGGTGGAATGGAAACACTCTATTGAAAATAATCAAACCGTTATGGAAGAAATAACTGGAAGTGATTTTATTGTTAAAGCTGATTTGGTGTTAATAGCTATGGGATTCATACATCCCCAACATGAAGGATTACTAGATAATATGCAAATTAATTACGATATTCGAGGCAATGTTGAATCAGATGCAAGAATGAAAAGCAATATTGACGGTGTTTTTGCGTGTGGAGATATGGAAAATGGACAATCTCTTGTTGTACAAGCTATTGCAAGTGGTAGAAGATGCGCCAGAAATATAGATGTATTCCTAGTCGGAAATTCTTCGTTACCAAGTGTTCAAGAATATGTAAGACCTTTTCATAATATATAAAACAAATGTTGGATTTTGGAAAAATAAATTTTAACAATTTATGTGAAATTCTAGTTATATGGTAAGTATTCGCGTAGCTGCAGCACAAATAAATACGACGGTCGGAGACATAAGAGGCAACGTTGACCTCATCAACAAATATATTAATCACGCCATAGATATGCATGCCGATATCGTAGCTTTTCCCGAACTTACGGTTCCTGGATATCCCCCAGAAGATCTTGTTTGGAGACGCGACTATATAAAAGCTAACCAAGATGCATTGAAGGAAATAGCTAAAACTAGTAAAAACATACTTTCAATAATAGGGTTTATAAGTTCAGAAAACGGATCCCTTTATAATTCGGCAGCAGGGTTATTCAATGGTAAAAGAATTTTTACATATAATAAAATTAACCTTCCAAATTATGGCGTTTTTGATGAAAAAAGATATTTTGAATCAGGTAGCGAATACGTTGTAATAAAATATCTTGAAACTATTTTAGGTGTAAATATTTGTGAGGATTTGTGGAAAAATCCCGGTCCATCAGAAACACAGGCAAGTAGAGGGGCTCAACTAATCATCAATATAAATTCCTCTCCTTATGAAATGGGAAAAAATCAAAAAAGAATAGACCTATTAACATCCATGTCAAAGAGGAATAAATGCTTCGCTTTATATGTCAATCAAGTAGGTGGTCAAGATGAACTAGTTTTTGATGGGGGCAATATGTTATCAGGACCGAACGGAGAACTAATCGCCAGTACAAGCACATTTGAAGAAAATCTTCTATTTGCAGACATCGACATAGGCGAAGTCGTAAAGAGTCGTAGCGATAGTACATCTAAAACTAATGGAAACGGAAATACAAAACCGTTCATTATACCCCAAAAAATAGTTTCAATAGAAAAGGAATACGCCAACCAAGCTCTAAAGGAATACGCCGACCAAAACCAAAAAACAAGGCTCCGACCTACGACCGTAATAAAAACAAATAAACTCGAAAATATATATAAAGCATTGATACTAGGCACTAGAGATTACGTCTATAAAACGGGATTTAGTCAAGTTTTCATAGGAGTATCGGGTGGCATTGACTCCGCATTGGTCGCCGTTATCGCTATGGATGCTATTGGCCCTCAAAATGTTGTTGCGGTCAGTATGCCTTCAAGATATTCATCTCAATCTAGCATTACAGACGCAGAAATTCTTTGTAAAAAAATTGGAGTCCGTTTGATCACCCTATCCATAGAAAGAGCACACTCAGCATTTGAGTCGATATTATCAGATACATTTAAAGACACCGAATCAGGCTCAACTGAAGAAAATATACAATCCCGTATTAGGGGTAGTTTAATTATGGCTCTCGCAAATAAATTCAACTGCCTCGTCCTCACAACAGGCAATAAATCTGAAATGGCTACCGGGTATGCAACTCTATATGGAGACATGGCAGGTGCCTTTGGAGTAATAAAGGATGTACCAAAAACATTGGTATATGAATTAGCGGAACATCGTAATTCAATTGGCCCAGGGGCTCCTATACCCGATAATATTTTAAAAAAGGAACCGTCCGCTGAGCTAAAACCTAATCAAAAAGATAGTGATACACTTCCTCCATACAATCAATTAGACCGAATTATAGATTACTATGTCGAACAACGGATGGAACCAAATACTATTGTCCAAACAGAACTAAAAAAGTCAGATGGGGTAACACGAGAAACAATCGATAAAATTGTAAAATTAATCGATCTGAATGAATACAAAAGAAGACAATCGCCTCCTGGAATTAAAATAACAGGTTTATCGTTCGGTAGAGACAGACGGCTACCGCTGGCAACAAAATGGTAACACCTAACCAAAATTTCTTCAAAATTTCTTCAAAAATAATTTATAACATCAACGTAATATTTTAAAAACAAAAAACACTCTATTAAAAACGTTGGTTTCCTATGCGAATTTTTTTTATCGTAATTGTCATGTTTCTTATGACGCTCTCTATGGTGAGTTGCTCAATAAAATCACCTAAAATTCTTGATTCAACAACCCAAAACTCAAAAACCAAAACAGAAACCAATCTTGCCTCAGATTCGTCTATAGAGCTATTAAAAAATTGGGAATCTCATATCAACAATGTTTACAAAACTGTTATACCCTCAGTTGTACAAATAGAAGTTAATAGTTTTAGAACGAACGCAGGCTACGGAACCGGTTTTATTTGGGACAGGGATGGACACATAGTTACAAATTTCCACGTTGTGCAAAACGCCCAAGATATTACCGTAACTTTTGCAGATGGATACGAATATGAAGCGGAAGTAATCGCTTCAGACATTGACGCGGATTTAGCACTATTAACATTTACTGAATTGGTTCCCAATTTGAAACCGGTTTCGGTTGGAAATTCTTCCGCAATATACCCTGGCCAATTCACAATAGCATTAGGAAATCCTTTTGGTGAGGCATTTACCATGACTACTGGAATTGTAAGTGCGGTTGACAGATTAATTGCTACTGGATTTACCGACTATAAAATTCCCGCAGTAATTCAAACGGACGCTGCTATTAATCCAGGTAACTCTGGAGGCCCTTTAGTCAACATCCAGGGAGAAGTTATAGGTATTAATACTCAGATTAAAAGTGGGATCAGACAAAATTCTGGCGTTGGTTTTGCCGTTCCAATAGACCTTGTAAAAAAAGTGGTCACATCCCTAATCAATACAGGTACACATGAATACGCGTTTTTGGGGATCAGTGGTGTAGATTTAGATAGATCGATCAAAGAAAAAGGGGAACTTCCTAGTGATTTATTGGGCGTAATAGTTTTAAAAGTAGATGAAAATAGCCCCTCGAAAATAGCTGGTATTAATGAAGACTCTAATATTGGTTTTGGTAACCCATTAGCGTACGATGGCGACGTTATCACGGCTGTCGACGACAAAAGTATAAAATCTATGGAAGAATTAATAAACTATCTCGCGTTGTATAAAACCCCAGGGACCACTACTGACCTTACAGTATTCAGGGATGCACAAGAAATAAGTGTCGAAATTGAACTTGGTTACCGTCCTAAACAAACGAAGCGTTATTAAAATTGTAATTAATGTTCTAAATAAATCATATTTAGAACATATGTACTATAAAAAGGTTTACATCATTAATAGAATATTTGTAAACTGACTAAGAATCTGGAAGCCATCCGTATAAATAGAAAATAGATTATGACTGATCGTAATAAAAATTTAAAAAACTTAGATGTAGCCATAGGTCAAATAGAAAAAGCTTTTGGCCGTGGATCAGTGATGAGACTAAGTGAATCGAATATCAATCAAAATATACCTGCTATTCCAACAGGATGTATATCCCTTGATATGGCTCTAGGTGTGGGTGGTTTACCACGCGGACGGGTAATCGAAATATTTGGCGCAGAATCGGCGGGAAAATCTACTTTGGCGATGTCGGTTATAGCTCAAGCTCAGAAGTCCGGTGGGCAAGCTGCATTTATAGATGTCGAACATGCTATGGACCCCGGATACGCAAAAATAATCGGCGTAGATTTAGACACACTGTTAATTTCCCAACCGGACTCAGCCGAACAGGCATTGGAAATAACTGACTATCTACTGCAAAGTGGGGCGTTAGATGTCATAGTCTTGGACAGCGTAGCAGCATTGGTCCCCTCTGCTGAATTAGAAGGAGATATGGGAGACATGCAAATAGGCCTTCAAGCGAGATTGATGTCCCAAGCATTGAGAAAGCTTACCGGTGTTATTCACAAGACCGATACCGCTTGCATTTTTATAAATCAGTTGAGGGAAAAAGTCGGAATAGTTTTTGGAAACCCTGAAGTAACACCCGGGGGTAGGGCTTTAAAATTTTACAGCTCAGTTAGGATTGATCTTCGGAGGGTTGAGGCCATAAAGGTGGGACAGGATATGATAGGGAATAGGGTTAGGGCCCGAGTGGTAAAAAACAAAGTAGCACCACCTTTCAAACGAGCCGAAATGGAAATTTTATATAACTCTGGAATAAGTCAAGAAGGTAGTTTAATTGATTTAGGTGTTGAATTGGCTATATTGAAAAAAAGTGGTTCTTTTTATTCTTACGGTGATGAGCGGATCGGTCAAGGACGGGAATCGGTACGAAATTTTTTAAAAACCAACGTTGAAATAAGTAACCGTATCGAAACCGAAATAAGAAAAACATTTCTTCCTTAAACATTCCTTCCTTAAAATTAAATTGACATAAGGCAATATAATTTAAAGAATAGGTTTCGAAATTTAACGCTTAATAAACTGTATAACTGATACCCATTTAATTTGATAACTTCAATCATAATCGTTTCTTTAGGGTTATTAGGTAGTGCTTTTATAAGTGCTACCGAGGTGGCTCTTATAGGGTCCAGAGGGTACCGAATAAGACATCTTGCCGATAACGGTAACCAAAACGCAAAATATGTTATTAGGATTTTGGGTGAACATGACAGATTTTTTGGGACAATCCTTCTTGTAGGAAATTTATTCAACATTCTGGTTGCTTCTGTCGGAACATCATTAGCAATTAAAACCGTCGGGGGCGGCCAACCAACTGCAATAGCTACAATTTCCGCCACAGCCGTTTCTACAATACTAGTGGTTTTAATTGGAGAACTAACTCCTAAAATACTGGCAGTACATGTAGCCGAAAAATGGGCTCTTAACACAGCTAAATCCATACTGTTCCTCATGACTGTTACAAGACCTATTGTGTGGGCATTAACCCTCATACCTAAAAGTATTAAAAGCATGGTTGGTAAATCAAATTCTTCTAACGATCCCATAGTTACGTCAGGTGAACTACGAACATTAATTGATTTAGGTGAAGAAGAGGGAACAGTGGATGAATCTCAAGGGGAGATGTTAGAGAAGATTTTTCGGTTTGGGGAATCAGAGGTTCGCGACGTTATGACACCAAGGAATGAAATAATTTGGGTTAGATCAAACACAAAGTTTTCAGAATTTTTGGAAATGTATAAACAACATCCTCAAACTCGTTTCCCTGTTTACGACAATGACTTTGACGATGTTGTAGGAATTTTATCCGTTAAAGACATATTGACGACTTTACCAAAAATAAAACAACAAACCGATCCAACAGCTACCAGACTTATGAGAAGGGCTTTATTTATACCAGAAACTAAAAATCTGATCGATCTGTTTGAGGAAATGCAAGAATCGGGACAAAAATTGGCATTAGCGATTGATGAGTTTGGGGGAATTTCCGGATTAATCACGTATACAAGATTAATTGAACAAATAGTCGGTAGAACAGGGGAAGAGGGAAGAAAACCAGACAAAATGTATATCACTATTAACGATAATACGTACATTGCCGACGGTGGTATGGCAATTGTTGAAGCAAATGATGAAATGGGTTTAGATATACCTGAAGGCGAATACGAAACTATAGCTGGGTTTTTTTTGGAGCAAGTTCAATCTGTACCAAAAGTAGGAACTAGGATTCGTGTTAACAATTTGCGTCTAGAAATTTTAGAAATGCAAGGACCAAAGATTACTAGTGTAAGGATTGGGAAAGTTACAAAAATTTTAGACATTTACGAACATCTTGAAAAATAAAGAGTTTCTTGAACAGGTTCTAGACGGATTAAAATTATCAGGAGTGAAAGTTGGGTCCAAAGTGATCATAGCATTTTCCGGTGGTCCTGATTCAACTGCTCTCTTGTTATCTCTTACCAATCTTCAAGAACGTTTCCCTTTGACACTAATAGCTGCCCATCTTAATCACATGACTAGAGGTAAGGAATCACAAAAAGATGAAGAATTTACTAAATTTATTTCCCAACGATCAGGAGTTCCTTATAGATCCAAAAAAATCAACCTCAAAAGCATAATTGAAAAAGGGCAATCGTTTGAAGAACTGGCTCGGTTAGTAAGATATGAATATTTACAAGAGATTGAAAAGGAACACGGCGCAACGGGAGTACTGACAGGCCATACAAAAAATGATCAAGCAGAAACGGTTTTACTCAATTTAGTAAGAGGCAGTGGTATAAGAGGAACGTCAGGTATGAAACCTTATACTTCGCTACAATTAAAGGCAGGACAAATCGTTCATATTTTTAGACCTATCCTAAAAATAAATCATGGAGAATGTGTTGATTTTTGTGAGTCGATGGGAGTAAAACCTGTATACGATTCCACAAATAGCGACAAATCGTTTGTTAGAAACAAAATTCGATTGGAAACACTTCCACAGATTGAGCAACAGTTTCCAAATATAATCAATAAATTATCATCATTTGCTGAAAACTCGAAACTAGATCTAAATGTGATAGATTGGGCAATTAGAAAGCACTATAAATTATCTAAACATCCTGATCTAACCCTTAAAAAGCGTTATCTGTCTTCACTACCGGATTCTCTGATTACAGGAATCGTGAACCATCATGTACAAATGTTAGGT